>NZ_BAAAHE010000006.1 GCF_039525035.1 Sporichthya brevicatena | reverse complement strand
CCTGACCATGACCCCGAGCCTGGCCGAACTTCCCCTCAGATCACTTGATCAACACGCCCTAGCCCGCTGCCACCACGTCGGCCATGCAGTGCATGCCCTCGGCGACGGTGTGGGTGTCCTGGACGCAGTTCTTGAAGTCCGTCGCGGAGTACGCGGTGAACAGCCAGGCCGCGGCCGCGGTCCAGATCGTCGCGAGGACCAGGGCGATCACGCCGAGCGCGAAGCCGCCGCCGGCGCTGCCGGGGTTGCTGGCGAAGCCGTAGCGGGCGCGCAGGCGGCCCTTGCGGCCGAGGACGATCGCCCCGATCGCGAACAGGAACGCCAGCGGGAACAGCGGGAACAGCACGCTGGTGAACAGGATCGCGACGACGCCGAGGATCATCGCCATCCGCCCGGCGACGTTGCGCATCGGGTAGAGGGCGCCGGTCTCGGTCAGCGGCAGGCCCGTGACCGGGTCGTAGGCGGTGACGTCCGCGACGCCGGGCGCCGGGGTGGCCGGGAACGTCTGGGTCGCCGGCGGGGCGTAGGCCGGGGTGGAGGGCGGCGCGTAGGCCGACTCGTACGTGGTGGCCTCGTAGGTCGAGTCGTAGGTCGTCCCGTAGCCGGCCGGAGCCGGAGCCGGAGCCGGGGCCGCGGTGTAGCTGTCGTAGCCGGTGGACGCCAACGGGTAGGCCGGCGTGGGGATCGGCGCGGTGTGCTGGGGCGTGTACGCCGGGGCCGGGGGAGTCGCGTCGCCCGAGGGGGAGCGGTACCAGACGTGCTCCGAGCCGTTCGCCGAACCGTTCAGACGGGTGTCGCCCCCGGACGTGGATCCGCCGGAGTTCCAGGCGCCGGATCCGTAGGAGTCGTTCCAGGAGTTCGATCCGCGCTCGTACATCGCCGAGTCCTTCCGCTGCCGCCGCTGCGTGTGTGGTCGCGACCGGGAGGGAGGTCGCGATCTTCCTGGCGGCGTCAGTGTGCGCCGATTCGGCCCGTTCCGTCCGGCGCTTTGCCATGGAGGTGCATTCCTCCTACCGGGGGCGGATATCGTGACCGGCGTCCGGAACGTGGAGTGGGCACCCCTGATGGCAGGAGCAGTCGCGCAGGTGGGAGTCTCGGCGTCCGGCTCTACCCCGGGGGCAGCCCGCCTCGTCGTGCTGGTCAGCGGGTCCGGCACGAATCTGCAGGCGCTGCTGGACGCCTGCGCCGACCCGGCGTTCGGGGCCACCGTGGTGGCCGTCGGCGCGGACCGCACGGACATCGAGGGTCTGCGCCGCGCGGAGAAGGTCGGCATCCCGACGTTCGTCTGCCGCGTCGGTGATCACGCCACGCGGTCGGACTGGGACGCTGCGTTGACCGCCGCGGTCGCGGCGCACGAGCCCGACCTCGTCGTCTCCGCCGGCTTCATGAAGATCCTGGGCGCGACGTTCCTGGACCGGTTCGCGGGTCGTTGCGTGAACACGCACCCCGCGCTGCTGCCCGCGTTCCCCGGCGCGCACGGGGTCCGTGACGCCCTCGCCTACGGTGTTCGTGTGACCGGGTGCACGGTGCACCTCGTCGACGCGGGCGTCGACACCGGCCCGATCGTGGCGCAGGCCGCGGTCGACGTCCTCGACGACGACGACGAGGACTCCCTGCACGAACGCATCAAGACCGTCGAGCGCGGCCTGCTGGTCGAGATCGTCGGTCGGATGGCCCGCGAAGGCTTCGTGCTGGACGGCCGCCGGGTGCGGTTCGGCACGGCAGCATCGAACTGATCGAACTGATGGAGAGTCAGATGAGCGACGGACGGCGGCCGGTTCGGCGGGCCTTGATCAGCGTCTACGACAAGACCGGTCTGACCGAGCTGGCTCAAGGCCTGCACGCGGCCGGGGTCTCCATCGTGTCGACCGGGTCGACGGCCGCGAAGATCGCCGAGGCCGGCGTCCCGGTGACGAAGGTCGAGGAGCTCACCGGCTTCCCGGAGTGCCTCGACGGCCGGGTGAAGACGCTCCACCCGCGCGTCCACGCGGGGATCCTCGCCGACCTCCGGCTCGAGGCCCACGCCGCGCAGCTCGCCGAGCTCGGCGTCGAGCCGTTCGAGCTCGTCGTCGTCAACCTGTACCCGTTCAAGGCGACGGTCGCCTCCGGCGCGAGCCCCGACGAGTGCGTCGAGCAGATCGACATCGGTGGCCCGTCGATGGTCCGCGCCGCGGCGAAGAACCACCCGAGCGTCGCGGTCGTCGTGGACCCGAAGCGTTACACCGACGTGCTCGCCGCCGTCGCCGAGGGCGGGTTCACGCTGGAAGCCCGCCGCCTGCTCGCCGTCGCCGCGTTCCAGCACACCGCCGAGTACGACGTCGCCGTCGCCTCGTGGCTGGGGTCGCAGTACAAGGAGGACCCGTCCTCGCCGTGGCCGAACTGGGCCGGCGCGACCTGGACCCGTTCCGCCGTCCTCCGCTACGGCGAGAACCCGCACCAGCAGGCCGCGCTGTACGCCTCGGACGCCGGCGGCCTCGCCGTCGCCGAGCAGCTGCACGGCAAGGAGATGTCGTACAACAACTACGTCGACACCGACGCGGCCCGCCGCGCCGCGTACGACTTCGCCGACCCGTGCGTCGCGATCATCAAGCACGCGAACCCGTGCGGCATCGCGATCGGTGCGGACGTGGCCGAGGCGCACCGCAAGGCCCACGAGTGCGACCCGGTCTCCGCGTTCGGCGGCGTGATCGCCACCAACGTCCCGGTGACCGCGGCGATGGCCGAGCAGGTCGCCGAGATCTTCACCGAGGTGATCTGCGCTCCGGACTTCGAGCCGGCCGCGCTGGAGATCCTGCGCGCGAAGAAGAATCTCCGCCTGCTCAAGTCGGCGCCGGTCCTCCCGGGCCGCGCGGCGGAGTTCCGCCCGATCTCCGGCGGCGTCCTGCTGCAGACCATGGACAAGCTCGACGCCTCCGGCGACGCCCCGGCCAACTGGACGCTGGCGTGCGGCGAGCCCGCGTCGCCCGAGCAGCTGGTCGACCTGGCCTTCGCCTGGCGGGCGATCCGCGCCGTGAAGTCCAACGCGATCCTGCTCGCCAAGGGCGGCGCCACCGTCGGCGTCGGCATGGGCCAGGTCAACCGCGTCGACTCCGCCCGCCTCTCCGTCGCCCGCGCCGGGGAGCGCGCCGCCGGCTCCGTCGCCGCGTCAGACGCGTTCTTCCCGTTCCCCGACGGCCTCCAGGTGCTGATCGACGCCGGCGTCTCCGCCGTCGTCCAGCCCGGTGGGTCGGTCCGGGACGAGGAGGTCATCGCCGCCGCCCGCGCCGCCGGGATCACGATGTACCTGACCGGGACGCGCCACTTCGCCCACTGAGGCCGCGGGCCCGCCCACGCCTGGCGCCCCCTGCACTGGAGATGTCATCTCCAGTGCAGGGGGCCTTTTTCGGTGGAGATGTCATCTCCAGTGCGGGGGTGTTTTCCGGTGGAGATGTCATCTCCAGTGGAGGGGCGGTGGTGACGGCGGGTGACCGATTCCGGTCCGGGGTGGGGCCGTTCGGGGATGCGCGCTCGGGCGGGGTTCCGGGCCGGTCCGGGCCGCGGAGCGGGCCGACTGGCCCGCAGGGGTCGTCCGTTTTGTCCCCCCGACTAGGACGAACCGCTCGTCTTGCATCCTCCGTTCGTTCCATTCCGGCATGGCTGTCTTGCCGTCCGGCTACCAGGGCGTTTGTATGCGAATAGGACGCCGGGTGGGGAACTGCGGCGGGGGAGGAACGCGTGAGCAACGAGCGGTCGGAGCGCCGGGCCATCGTGACGGGGAGTACCGGGAGCGGTGCGCTCGCGGGCGCGGTCGCGGGGGCGATCGACACCGCGGTCGACCCGGCGGCGGACGAGGCCGAGCGGCTCTTCGACTTCGGCCCGGACATCGAGCTCCCGGAGACCGGCCCGCAGGCCACGCTCCCGCCCTGGATGGCCGATCCGGAGACGGCGCTGCCGTTCGCCGGCCAGACGATCTCGGCCCGGCTCGCGCCCGCCGCTGCGGAGGCCCCCGTTGCCCCGGCCGTTGCCCCGGCCGCTGAGGTCGTCGAGGACCGGACGCCGGAGCCCGTCGCCGTGCCCACCTTCGCGCAGAGCGTGCCGGCCCCGCGCCGGCGCCGGAAGCCGCTGCCCGCCGACCGCGTCGTGATCGCCGCCCCGGCCGTGGTCGACGGCTCGCCGGCCGCCGTGACCCCGCCCGCCGTGACCCCGGCCCCGGTGGCGCCCGCGCCGCTGGTCCCGGCGCAGCGCAACGACGCGGCGCCCACGGCCGCCGCGCCCGCGGCCGTCGCCGAGGCGGCGGCGGAGCCCGCGCCGAGCTCGACGGAGACGGAGGCGGAGCGCAAGCGTCGCCGCCGGCGCTGGATCGGGTTCGCGCAGGCAACGGCGATCATCGCCGTCGGCGCGACCGTCGGCACCTACGCCGCCGGTGGGCTCGGATTTCTGGAGAACCGCGTCAAGGAGAACCCGCCGGTCGCGGAGGCGAGCGCCTGGGTGCTCAACAACCTCGCCGGGGTCGGGTCGGTGGCCGTCCCGGCGTCGATGGTCGACACGCTGCTTCAGAACGGTCAGGACTCCGACGCGCTGACGTCCTACCCGGACGACAGCACCGGACCGCTCGACCTGGGCAAGAACTGCTGCTCGTTCCTCGTGCTGGCCGGCGGCCCGGGCGAGGAGCCCGGGACCGGCGTCCCGGACTCGGTCCGCGCGCTGTTCGACCGTTCGCGGCCGGCCGCGGTGTTCACCACCGACGGCGGCTGGACGCAGGTCCGCCAGGTGCTGCCGGGCTCGGCGGCGAAGGTCGCGGCCGACATCCAGGCCGACCGGGACGCGCTCGTCGCCACCGGGAAGTCGCTGGTCGCGTCCGGCAAGGTCGGCCTGTCCGACACCGCCAAGGCGCAGCTGCAGAACGGCGAGGTGGACGCCCGCGTCCTGCTCGCGGTCGTCGCGGTCGCGCTGAAGCACAAGATCACCATCGCTTCGTTCCCGGCGCTGCCGGGCGAGACGGATGCCGGCATCCTGCGCCGCTCGGTCGCGATCTCGAAGATCGACGGCGTCGCGGTCAAGGACGGGTCGAAGGGTGTGAAGTCGGTCAAGGACCTGCTCGCCGCCTCGACCGGTGTCTACCGTCCGGACGGGGCGGGGGTGCACGCCGTCGACGGCGCCACCGCGCTGGAGCTCCGCTTCGACGCGCCGAGCCCGTTCGGCCTGCTGACGCTCGACGCCAAGAAGAGCTGACGCGAGCCGCGCCCCTAGGATCGAGGCCGTGACGGCGAAGATCCTGGACGGTAAGGCAGCCGCGGCGGCGATCCGGGCGGAGCTCACCCAGCGGGTGGCGAAGCTCAAGGAGAACGGCAGCACGCCCGGACTGGGCACGGTGCTGGTCGGCGACGACCCGGGCAGCCACTCGTACGTGGCGGGCAAGCACCGCGACTGCGCGGAGATCGGCATCGCGAGCATCCGCCGCGACCTGCCCGCGACCGCGACGCAGGCCGAGGTCGAGCAGGCCGTCGCCGAGCTGAACGCCGACCCGGCGTGCACCGGCTTCATCGTCCAGCTCCCGCTGCCGAAGGGCCTGGACGCGAACCGCGTGCTGGGCCTGATCGACCCGGACAAGGACGCCGACGGCCTGCACCCGGTGAACCTGGGCAAGCTCGTGCTGGGGGAGCCGGCCCCGCTGCCGTGCACGCCGCGCGGCATCGTCGAGCTGCTCACGCGCTACGACATCGCGATCGCCGGCGCCGAGGTCGTCGTGGTCGGCCGCGGTGTCACGGTGGGCCGGCCGCTCGGGCTGCTGCTGACCCGCAAGTCGGAGAACGCGACCGTGACCCTGTGCCACACCGGCACCCGCGACCTCGCCGCCCACGTGCGGCAGGCCGACATCGTCGTGGCCGCCGCCGGCGTCCGGGGCCTGGTCACGGCCGACATGCTCAAGCCGGGGGCCGTGGTGCTCGACGTCGGCACGTCCCGCTCGGAGGACGGCAAGCTCGTCGGGGACGTCGACCCCGCCGCGGCCGAGGTTGCTGGCTGGCTGGCCCCGATGCCGGGCGGCGTCGGTCCGATGACGCGGGCGATGCTCGTCGACAACGTCGTGCTCGCCGCCGAGCGCGCCGCCGGGATCTGAGCCGACGGGCGTGAGTACCCCCGGCCGTCCGAGTCCGCGCCCGGTGCGACGGTCCGTCGTGCGCCGGGTCGTGGCGGCGGAGTGGCCGCTGGTGTGCGTGCTCGCCGTCTGCGCCGCGGGTGTGCTGGTCGTGCTCTCCGAGCACTTCCGGCGGGGGACGGTCCTGTTCGCCGGAGGTCTCGTCCTCGCGGCCGGTCTGCGCGCCCTGCTCCCGTCCGAGTCGGCCGGTCTGCTCGTGGTTCGCGGCCGGCTGGTGGACGTCATCACCCTCGCCGCGCTGGGGCTGGGCGTCCTCCTCGCGGCGCTGGTGGTCCCGCCCCCCGCCTGAGCGGCCATCGAATCGCCGGGCTAGGGTTTTCCCGAGCAATCTCTTGACGCCAAGACAAACCGTGTGGGCGTCGTCGAGTGCTGTCCCCGAGTTGTTGCCCCCGTTTGATGAAGGAGTGCTGGTCATGGCGCGCAAGGGCAAGGTCACCGTCGTCGGAGCCGGCTTCTACGGATCGACGACCGCGCTCCGTCTCGCGGAGTACGACATCTTCGAGGAGGTCGTCCTCACCGACATCGTCGAGGGCAAGCCGGAGGGCCTCGCGCTGGACATGAACCAGTCGCGGCCGATCGAGGGCTTCGAGACCAAGCTGACCGGTGCCACCACCACCGCGGACGGCGACGGCTACGAGAAGACCGCCGGTTCCGACATCGTCGTGATCACCGCGGGCCTGCCGCGCAAGCCCGGCATGAGCCGCATGGACCTCATCGAGGTCAACGCGAAGATCGTGCGCGGCGTCGCCGAGAACATCGTCAAGCACTCGCCCGACGCCGTCATCGTCGTCGTGTCGAACCCACTCGACGAGATGACCGCGCTGACGCAGCTCGCCTCGGGTCTGCCGAAGAACAAGGTCATCGGCCAGGCCGGCATGCTCGACACCGCGCGCTTCACGAACTTCGTCGCCGAGAAGCTCGGCGTCGAGGTCGGTGCGGTCACCACGCTGACCCTCGGCTCGCACGGCGACACGATGGTCCCGGTCCCGAGCGCCTGCACCGTCAACGGCAAGCCGCTCTCGGAGCTGCTCTCCGCCGAGGAGATCGAGGACCTCGTGGTCCGCACCCGCAACGGTGGCGCCGAGGTCGTCGCGCTGCTCAAGACCGGCTCGGCCTACTACGCCCCGTCGGCCGCCGCGGCCCGCATGGTCAAGGCCATCGCCGAGGACTCCGGCGCGGTCATGCCGGTGTGCTGCTGGGTCGACGGTGAGTACGGCATCTCCGGCGTCTACCTCGGCGTCGAGGCCGAGCTCGGCGCCGGCGGCATCAAGAAGGTCGTCGAGCGCGACCTCACCGAGACCGAGCTCGCCGCGCTGAAGGAGGCCGCCGAGGCCGTCCGCGCCAAGCAGGGCGACGTCGCGAACCTCTGAGTACCTCGCCCACACGCAGACGGCACACCACGCGAAAGGCCCCGCCTCCCTTCCGGGAGGCGGGGCCTTGTGCGTTGCGGGTCTACAGGCTCGCCAGGGCCTCGTTGAAGGTGGCCGACGGGCGCATCACCGCGGACGCCTTGGCGTCGTCGGGACGGTAGTAACCGCCGATGTCGACCGGGGAACCCTGGACCGCGAGCAGCTCGGCGTTGATCGTCTCCTCCGAGCTTGCCAGCGTCTCCGCCAGGCCCTTGAAGGCGGCGGCGAGCTCGGCGTCCTCGGACTGGTTCGCCAGCTCCTGCGCCCAGTACAGGGCGAGGTAGAAGTGGCTGCCGCGGTTGTCGATCGAGCCGACCTTGCGGGCCGGGGACTTGTTCTCGTCCAGGAACGTGCCGGTCGCCCGGTCGAGGGTGTCGGCCAGGATCTGTGCGCGCTGATTACCCGTCACGTTCGCGAGGTGCTCGAAGCTGACCGCGAGGGCCAGGAACTCGCCCAGGCTGTCCCAGCGCAGGTAGTTCTCCTTCACCAGCTGCTGCACGTGCTTCGGGGCCGAGCCGCCGGCGCCGGTCTCGAACAGGCCGCCGCCGTTGATCAGCGGCACGACCGAGAGCATCTTGGCCGAGGTGCCCAGCTCGAGGATCGGGAACAGGTCGGTCAGGTAGTCACGCAGCACGTTGCCGGTGACGCTGATGGTGTCCTCGCCCTTGCGGATCCGCTCGAGGCTGAAGCGGATCGCGTCCACCGGGGCGAGGATCCGGATGTCCAGGCCCGTGGTGTCGTGCTCGGGCAGGTAGGCCTGCACCTTCTGGATGAGCTGGGCGTCGTGCGCCCGGTTCTCGTCGAGCCAGAACACCGCGGGAGCACCGGTCGCGCGGGCACGGGTGACGGCGAGCTTCACCCAGTCGCGGATCGGGACGTCCTTGGTCTGGCAGGCGCGCCAGATGTCGCCGGCGCTGACCTCGTGCTCGATCAGCGTCTCGCCCGCGCTGTTCTTCACGCGGACGGTGCCGTCGGTCGGGATCTCGAAGGTCTTGTCGTGGCTGCCGTACTCCTCGGCGGCCTGCGCCATCAGACCGACGTTGGGCACCGAGCCCATGGTGGCCGGGTCGTAGGCGCCGTTCGCGCGGCAGTCCTCGATGACGGCCTGGTAGATCCCGGCGTAGCTGCTGTCCGGGATGACGGCGAGGGTGTCGTGCTCGTTGCCGTCGGGGCCCCACATGTGGCCCGAGGTGCGGATCATGGCCGGCATCGAGGCGTCGACGATGATGTCGCTGGGCACGTGCAGGTTGGTGATGCCGCGGTCGGAGTCGACCATGGCGATGTCCGGGCCGTCGGCGAGGGCCTGGTCGAACGCGGCCTTGATCTCGGCGCCGTTGCTCAGCTTGTCGAGCCCGGCGTAGATGACGCCGAGGCCGTCGTTCGGGCTCAGGCCGGCCGCGGCCAGGTCGTCGCCGTACTTGGCGAACACGTCGGCGAAGTAGGCCTTCACGACGTGGCCGAAGATGATCGGGTCGGAGACCTTCATCATCGTCGCCTTGAGGTGAGCCGAGAACAGCACGCCCTCGTCCTTGGCCCGCTGCACCTGGGCGGTCAGGAACTCGCGGAGCGCGGCGACCCGCAGAACGGTGCCGTCGACGACCTCGCCGGCGAGAACCTTCAGACCGTCCTTGAGCACGGTGACCGACCCGTCGGCGGCGGCCAGCTCGATCGTCAGGGTGTCGTCCGCGGGCAGCACGACCGACTTCTCGTTGGAGCGGAAGTCGTCGGCGCCCATCGTGGCCACGTTGGTCTTGGAGTCCGAGCTCCAGGCGCCCATGCGGTGCGGGTGCTTGCGGGCGTAGTTCTTCACCGACGCCGGAGCGCGGCGGTCGGAGTTGCCCTCGCGCAGCACCGGGTTGACCGCGCTGCCCTTGACCTTGTCGTACGTGGCCCGGACGGCCTTTTCCTCGTCGGTCTTCGGGTCGTCCGGGTAGTCCGGCAGGTCGTAGCCCTGGCTCTGCAGCTCGGCGATCGCGGCCTTCAGCTGCGGGATGGACGCCGAGATGTTTGGCAGCTTGATGATGTTGGCTTCCGGCGTCTTCGCGAGGTCGCCGAGCTCGGCGAGCGCGTCGCCGATGCGCTGGTCCTCGGTCAGGCGCTCCGGGAACTGGGAGATGATCCGGCCGGCGAGGGAGATGTCCCGCGTCTCGACCTCGACGCCCGCCTTGGACGCGTACGCCTGGATGATCGGCAGGAACGAGTAGGTCGCCAGCAGGGGCGCCTCGTCGGTGTGGGTGTAAATGATCGTGGCCATGGGTGCGGAGCGCCTCCTGCGGTCGCCGACGTGCGTGGGGGACTTCGAATTAGCTTGAGGTCAAGATACCTGGGCCGGGTCCCGGCCCGATCAGGGCACCGGGCGGCGGCCGCGGGCACCGGTGCCGAGCAGCCCGGCTCGGACCCTCGGGAGGGCTGCAAGAATGATGCCCATGTCGGCCCGCCGTGACTCCCCCCTCCGCAACGCTGATCGACCCAGGGTGCTGTCGGGGATCCAGCCGACCGCGGACTCCTTCCACCTCGGCAACTACCTCGGTGCGGTCCGCCAGTGGATCGGCCTGCAGGACACCCACGACGCGTTCTACTTCATCGCGGACCAGCACGCGATCACGGTCGAGCACGACCCGGCCCTGCTGCGGCAGCGGACGCGGGTGTCGGTGGCGCAGCTGCTCGCGGCCGGCCTGGACCCCGAGCGCTGCACGGTGTTCGTCCAGAGCCATGTGCCCGAGCACTCGCAGCTCGCGTGGGTGTTCAACTGCCTGACCGGGATGGGCGAGGCCTCCCGGATGACGCAGTTCAAGGACAAGTCCGCGAAGGGCGGTACCGACCGCGCGACCGTCGGCCTGTTCACCTACCCGATCCTGCAGGCGGCGGACATCCTGCTCTACCAGGCCCACCAGGTGCCGGTGGGTGAGGACCAGCGCCAGCACCTCGAGCTCACCCGTGACCTCGCGCAGCGGTTCAACCACCGCTTCGGCGAGACCCTGCGCGTCCCGGAGCCGTACATCCTGAAGGCGACGGCGAAGATCACCGACCTGCAGGACCCGACGGCGAAGATGAGCAAGTCCTCGTCCTCGCCGGGCGGCATCGTCGAGCTGCTCGACGAGCCGAAGGTCTCCGAGAAGAAGGTGAAGAGCGCCGTCACCGACTCCGAGCGGGAGATCCGCTTCGACGAGGAGAACAAGCCCGGCATCTCGAACCTGCTGACGATCGCGTCCGCGCTGACCGGGACGCCGATCCCGGACCTGGTCGCGTCCTACGAAGGCCGCGGCTACGGGGATCTGAAGAAGGAGGTCGCGGCTGCCGTCGTGGACTTCGTGACGCCCTTCCGTGAGCGCACCCACGGTTTCCTCGACGACGTGGCGGGCCTCGACGCGATCCTCGCCCAGGGTGCGGAGAAGGCCCGCGCCGTCGCCGCCGAGACACTGGCGCAGGTCTACGAGCGCGTCGGCTTCGTCCCGGCGAAGCACTGACGGCGGCCCGCATGAGTGCGAACTCCTCGTCGGTCGTCCGCACCATCGGCGTCGCGATCGCGATCCCCGAGCCGCACGGCTCCGAGCTGCAGGACTGGCGCGAGCACTTCGGTGACCCGCTGGCCCGCTCGATCCCGACGCACGTGACGCTGCTGCCGCCGACGCCGATCACCGAGGGGGACCTGCCCGGGGTCGAGTCGCACCTGCGGTCGATCGCGGCCGGCTTCTCCCCGTTCGACATCCTGCTCCGCGGTACCGGGACCTTCCGGCCGGCGTCCCCGGTGGTCTTCGTGACGCTCGCCGAGGGGATCTCGGACTGCGAGCTCCTCGAGCAGCAGGTCCGCAGCGGCCCGCTCGGGCACCGCGAGCTCGAGTTCGTCTACCACCCGCACGTGACGGTCGCCCATCACATCTCCGACGATGCGCTGTCCCACGCGTTCGACAAGCTCGCCCAGTACGAGGCCCGCTTCACCGTGTGGGGCTTCAGCCTCTTCGAGCACGGCGCCGACGGGGTCTGGCGGCCGTTCCTCGACTTCGCGTTCGGGGACTGAGTCCGCAGGGTCGGCCCCGGGTCGGCCCCGGTCGGTCAGTCAGTAGCGGTACGCCCCGTAGCGGCGGTACCGGCGCCGGTTCGAGAAGAACCGGGCCGCGCCGAGCATCAGCAGGACCGCGACGAGCGCGGAGCCGGCCACGGCGGACCACCGCAGCGAGTCCTCGCGGGAGACCGGGGAGCTGTTGATGCTCGTGCCGGCGGAGCCGGCGTTGCCCGCCTTGTCGCCCTTGTCGCCGCTGCCGACGACCGCGGGGCCCTGGTTGGAGCCGACCGAGGTGAAGCCGTCGTCCTCGGGGGAGACGACCGACGTCGAGATCGGGTCGACCAGCTGACCGACCGGCTGGATCTTCCCGGCGACGTTGAAGCCGTAGTTGAGCAGCGCGCCGGCTTCCTTGGTGATCTGGCCGTACGGCGTGTACATCAGCGAGGCGACGATCGTCTTCCCGTCGCGCTCGGCGGCCGCGATGATCGTGTTCTGCGCGAGCGTGGTGTAGCCGGTCTTGACGCCGATGGCGCCCTTGAAGCCCTGCAGGAGCAGGCGGTTCTCGGTGTAGACCCAGAAGTCCTTCTTCGTCTTCGGGGTCGCGCTCGCGGTCCGGTTGCCCGGGAAGACGTGGCGCACCGACGAGACGTAGTGGCGCAGGTCGCGGCGCTGCAGGGCTGCGCGGCCCCACAGGGCGAGGTCGTAGGCGGAGGAGAACTGCCCGTCGGCGTCGAGGCCGCTCGGGTTCACGACGGTGGTGTCCATCGCCTGCAGGCGGCGCGCCTCGGCCTGCATCATCGCGACGCCGCGCTCGACGGTGCCGCCGCCGGCGCGGGCCAGCGCGTTCGCGGCGTCGTTCCCGGAGCGCAGCAGCAGGCCGTACCAGAGGTCGTCGACCTTGTACTCCTGCGTGGCGACCAGGCCGACACGCGTGCCTTCCTGGTTCGCGTCGGTGCGGTCGGCCTTGACCGTGGAGTTCGGGTCCAGACGCGGGGCCATCGTCAGCGCGAGCAGCGTCTTGAGCGTGCTGGCGGGGCGGTAACGGCCGTGCGGGTTCTTGGCGGCGAGCACCTCACCGGTGTCGGCGTCGGCGACGACCCAGGCCGCGGCGGTGGTCGCGGGGACGGCCGGGGCGCCGGGAGCCGCGACGATGCCGCGCTCGGTCATCCGCGGGCCGCCGATGTTGTTGCTCGCCGGTGGCTGCGGAGTCGGCGTCGGGGTGCTCTCGGCGGCGCCGATGGTGCCGGCGCTCGGGACCGGGTCGACGGCGACGGCGGTCGAGGCGAGCAGCGCGGGCAGGACCAGACCGACCACGGCCGCGCTCAGGCCGAGGCGGCGACGACGGACGGTTCTCACTTCAGCTCCCCCGAGCGGTGGCATGGTGCGACAGGCGTGACTCCCGAGTCAGCGTAGAGTCTGGTCGCCGCTGGGGTCGGTTACTTGACGATCTACGCAGCCGTGTTCCGGATCGGAGGGCGCACACCCGTCATGTCGGTGCCGCTCGATCCCCGGATGACCGACCAGATGCGTGACGTGCGTCGCGATCTGCACGCCCACCCCGAGCTCTCGGGTGCGGAGTTCCGCACCACGACGCTGGTCGCCGACCGCCTCGCCGCCGCGGGTCTGGCCCCGACGGTGCTGCCGGGCGGGACCGGGCTGGTCTGCGACCTGACCCCCGCGGGTGCCGCTCCGGGTGAACGGCCGGTGACCGCGTTGCGCGCCGACCTCGACGCCCTCCCGCTGCCGGACGTCAAGGACGTGCCGTACCGCTCGACGGTGCCGGACGCCTGCCACGCCTGCGGGCACGACCTGCACACCGCCGTCCTGCTCGGGGCCGGGCTCGTCCTCGCCGAGCTCCGGGACACCGGTGCGCTTCCGCGGCCCGTCCGGCTCGTGTTCCAGCCGGCGGAGGAGGCGATGTGGGGCGCGCGGGCCGCGATCGAGGCCGGGGCGCTCGACGGCGTCGGCCGCGCGGTCGCGCTGCACGCCGACCCCCGGCTCGACGTGGGACGGGTGGGCCTGCGCGCGGGCGCGATCACCGGCGCCGCCGACTTCGTCCTCGTCCGCCTGACCGGCCCCGGCGGGCACACCGCGCGGCCACACCTGACCGCCGACCTCGTCCACGCCCTCGGGGTGGTCGCGACCCAGACGCCGGCGTTGCTCGCGCGGCGCTTCGACCCGCGGGCCGGGCTGCGGCTGGTCTGGGGCCGCGTGGCCGCGGGATCGGCGGCGAACGCGATCCCGTCCGGAGGCGAGCTCGCCGGCACCGTGCGGTGCCTGGACACCGCGACCTGGGACGCGGCCCCCGACCTGCTCACCGGCATCGTCGTGGCCCTCGCCGAGCAGCACGGGGTGACGGCCGAGGTCGAGGTCACCCGCGGGGTGCCGCCGTGCGTCAACGACGCCGACGTCGTCGACGACCTGCGGGTCGCCCTGACCACGGAGTTCGGCGTGGACGCGGTCGTGGCGACCGAGCAGAGCCTCGGCGGCGAGGACTTCGCCTGGTTCACCCGGTCGGTGCCCGGCGCGCTCGTCCGCCTCGGGACGCGGGGCCCCGGGGCGCCGGCGACCGATCTGCACACCTCGACCTTCGACGTCGACGAGGGCGCCCTCGAGGTCGGGATCCGGACGCTGGTCGCGGTGGCGACCGCACCGGTGGGGGAGGGCGCGTGAACATCGACTGGGCAGCGCTGCGCACGGCCGCGCACACGAGCGCTGCCGCGGCGTACGCGCCGTACTCGAGCCTGCAGGTCGGCGCAGCTGGGCTGACCGAGGACGGTCGCGTCGTGGTCGGCGTCAACGTCGAGAACGTCTCGTACGGCCTGACGCTGTGCGCGGAGTGCGGGATGGTCTCGGCCCTGGTCGCCGGTGGCCGCGCGCGGCTGCGGGCGGTCGCGGTCCGGAACGCCGCGGGGGAGGTCCTGACGCCCTGCGGGCGGTGCCGGCAGGTGCTGCTGGAGCACGGCGGGCCGGAGTGTCTGGTCGACACCCCCGGCGGCCCGCGGCCGCTCGGGGACCTGCTGCCGGACTCCTTCGGACCCGCGGACCTGCCGCGATGACGGCGCTGGACGCGGTCTCCGTCATCCGCGCGAAACGGGACGGCGCGGCGCTGACCGACGCGCAGATCGACTGGGTGCTCGACGCCTACGTCCGCGGCGAGGTCGCCGAGGAGCAGATGGCGGCGCTCGCGATGGCGATCTGCTGGCGTGGCATGGATCGGCGGGAGGTCGCGCGCTGGACCGCGGCGATGATCGACTCCGGACGCCGCGTCACGATCCCGGACCTCGACCGGCCGACGGTCGACAAGCACTCGACCGGCGGGGTGGGGGACAAGATCACCCTCGTGCTGACGCCGCTGGTCGCCGCGTGCGGGGCGGCGGTTCCGCAGCTGTCCGGCCGCGGCCTCGGACACACCGGCGGCACGCTCGACAAGCTGGAGGCGATCCCCGGCTGGCGCTCTGATCTGACGAAGGATCAGTTCGAAGCACAGCTGCGGGACGTCGGCGCCGTCGTGGCCGCCGCGGGGCCCGACCTCGCTCCGGCCGATGCGCGGCTCTACGCGTTGCGGGACGTCACCGGCACGGTCGAGTCGATCCCGCTCATCGCCGCCTCCATCCTGAGCAAGAAGATCGCCGAGGGCACGGGCGCGCTCGTGCTCGACGTGAAGGTCGGGTCCGGCGCCTTCATGAAGACTGAGGAGCACGCCCGCGAACTGGCCGAGACGATGGTCGCGCTCGGCACGGACTCCGGTGTGCGCACCGCCGCTTTGCTCACCGACATGTCCGCGCCGCTCGGGCGAACCGCGGGCAACGCCCTCGAGGTCGCCGAGGCCGTCGAGGTCCTCGCCGGGGGCGGACCGGCGGACGTCGTCGAGCTGACGCTGGCGCTGGCCCGGGAGATGCTCACGCTCGTCGGTCTCGACCGGGTCGACCCCGCCGACGTGCTCGCCGACGGCCGCGCGATGGACGTCTGGCGGCGGATGGTCACCGCGCAGGGCGGGGACCCCGACGCCCCGCTGCCCGTGGCCGCCGAGCACCACGAGATCCGGGCCGAGACCTCCGGTGTGCTCACCGGCGTCGACGCCTTCGCCGTCGGGATCGCGGCCTGGCGCCTCGGCGCGGGGCGTGCCCGCAAGGAGAACCCGGTCTCGGCCGCGGCTGGAGTGACGCTGCGTCAGTCCCGTGGGGATCAGGTTCGCGCCGGTGATGTGCTGGCCGTCCTCGCGACCGACGACGCCGCTCGGATCCCCGGTGCCGTCGACGCGCTCGCGGAGGCGTTCACCGTCGGCCCGGCCGCGGAACCGGTGCCGCCGCTGATCCGTGGGCGGGTCGGATAGCCGGATTCTCGCGAACGCCGGATCGAACGGCCCCCCACGACGTAACGTGAGTCATGGCAGCACGACACTCCGCGCAGTCGGGTGCGGCCTGGGACGACGACGTCGTCCGGCGTGCCCCCAAGGTCCTTCTGCACGACCACCTCGACGGCGGGCTGCGCCCCGCGACGATGCTCGAGCTGGCCGACGCCTGCGGGTATTCCGGCCTCCCGCACTCCGAGCCCGACGCCCTGGGGCGTTGGTTCGTCGACGCCGCGAACTCCGGGTCGCTGGAGCGGTACCTGGAGACGTTCGGGCACACGGTCGCGGTGATGCAGACGGCCGAGTCGCTGCACCGCATCGCCGCCGAGTGCGCCGAGGACCTCGCGGCCGACGGCGTCGTGTACGCCGAGATCCGCTACGCGCCGGAGCAGCACCTCGCGGCCGGGCTGACTCTGGACGAGGTCGTCGAGGCGACGCTGGCGGGATTCCGGGCGGGGGAGCGCGCGGCGGCCGCCGCCGGTCGGCGCATCCGAATCGGTGCCCTGCTCACCGCCATGCGCCACCAGGCGCGCTCGCAGGAGATCGCGGAGCTCGCGATCCGGTACCGCGACCACGGTGTCGTCGGCTTCGACATCGCCGGCGCCGAGGCCGGTTTCCCACCCACCCGGCACCTCGACGCGTTCGAGTACCTGCAGCGCGAGAACTTCCACTTCACGATCCACGCCGGTGAGGCCTTCGGCCTGCCGTCGATCTGGCAGGCGATCCAGTGGTGCGGCGCCGACCGGCTCGGGCACGGCGTGCGGATCGTCGACGACATCGCCGGGGGCCGCGACGGCGAGCCCATCAAGCTCGGGCGGCTCGCGGCGTACGTGCGCGACAAGCGCATCCCGCTGGAGATGTGCCCGTCGAGCAACGTGCAGACCGGCGCGGCCGCCTCGATCGCCGCCCACCCGATCGGGCTGCTGCGCGACCTGCAGTTCCGCGTCACCGTCAACACCGACAACCGGCTGCTCGGCGGGACGACGCTGAGCCGCGAGTTCGGCCTGCTCGTCGAGGAGTTCGGTTACGGGCTGATCGACATCGAGTGGTTCACGGTCAACGCGATGAAGTCCTCGTTCCTGCCGTTCGACGACCGGCTGCTGCTGATCAACGAGGTCATCAAGCCGGGATTCGCGGCGCTGCGCGCGGAGGCGGCGATGTCGCGGGTGACGGGGCTAGGCTGACCTCGCCGGAGACCCGGTGACCCGCACGGCCGGGACCGATCGACGCAGGAGGCCCCCATGGGCGAGCCGCGGAAGATGCCGGGTGGTGACCTGATCCGCAGGGCCACCCGCGTGACCACCGGTACCGCTGTCGCCGCGACCGAGGTGCTCTCGATGTCGCTGTCGATGACCGGCCGCCTCGTCCGCAAGGTCGTCCCCCGCCGCGACGACTCCGGTGCCCCCGGCGGCTCAGGCGGCCCCGCCGGCCCGGGCGACGCCCCCTCCCGCTGACCTCTGTCAAAAAAGGGTGACACCCCTTACTGCGCAGTAAGGGGTGTCACCCTTTCTTGACAACGTTGCGGCGTCAGGGGCGCAGGGCGGTGACGAGGGCGTCGACGAGGGCGGAGGCGCCGATCCGGAACGTCGCAGGGGTCGCGGGGGCGCCGAGGGCGGCCTCGGCCTGCTCCAGGTAGGCGAGGGCGTCCGCGGGGGTTCGGACGCCGCCGGAGACCTTGACGCCGACGCGGCGGCCGCGGCGGACGGCGTACTCGCTCGCGGCGGCCCAGAGGATCCCGGCGGCCTCGGGGGAGGCGCCCGGGTGGCCCTTGCCGGTCGAGGTCTTCAGCAGGTCGGCGCCGGCGTCGAGCGCGAGGTCGGCGGCCCGGCGGATGCGCTCGGGGTCGCCGAGGGCGCCGGTCTCCAGGATCACCTTGAGCCGGACGCCGGGGGACGCCGCGCGCACGGCCGCCACCTCGTCGAACAGCGCCTGCTCGGCGCCGCGCGCGAAGGCGACGTGGTCGACGACGAGGTCGATCTCCGTGGCGCCGTCGGCGATCGCCCGCTCGGTCTCGGCGACCTTCTCGGCCACCGTCGCAACCCCCGAGGGGAAGTTGCCGGCGACGCTCGCCACCGCGATCGACGTCCCGGCGACCTCGGCGGCCGCGACCTTCACCAGCCACGGGTACACGCAGACCGCGGCCACCGGCGGGACGCCGGGGTCCGTGGGGTCCGGCCGGCGCGCGCGGGCGCACAGGGCCGCGATCGTCTCCGGGGTGTCGCTGAGCTCGAGGCTCGTGAGGTCGGTCAGGGTCAGCAGCTGGACGAGGCGCTCGCGGGTTCCGGACACCCGACGGATCCTAGGCCTGACCGCTCGACTCGACCGTCTGCTGCGCGGGGGCGGGCTGCTCCTCGCTCGGGAAGTCCTCGAGCGTGCCGAGGCGGGTGGTGTCCCAGTCGGCGAAGGTCAGGTCGGACTGCAGGTAGAGCGCGGTCAGTTCGGCGACGCTGCGGATCGCGCTCATCGTCGTCCGCTCGTGGCCGTGGGTCGCGTCCGTGCCGAACCCGATCAGCGCCGCACGCATCTCCGCCCCGGCCTCGATGGCCGCGGCGACGTCCGAGCGGTAGTGGTGGAAGACGTCGCGCCGGTGCTCGAGACCGTGCTCGGCGCACACGGCGAGCAGTTTGCGCGTCAGGTGGAAGTCGAACGGGCCGGTCATGTCCTGCATCGCGACGGTGACGCCGGTCTCGACCGACTCCTGGACCGGGGCGACGACGGCCGAGTCGATCGACACCATCTCGGCGACGTCAGCGTGCAGGCCGTGGCTCGCGCCGTGGCCGACCTCCTCGGCGATGGTGATGAGCAACCGTGCGGTGACGGGGATGTCGACCTTCGCGTCGCGGACGGCCTTGAACGCCGCCAGCGCCGCGGCGACGCCGGCCTTGTCGTCGAGGTGACGGGATTTCACGTAACCGTTGGGCGTGATCTCCGGCAGGGCGTGGTGCGCGACGAAGTCGCCCACCTGGATGCCGAGCTCCGCGAGGTCCGCGGCGGAGTACACCGGCTCGTCGACACGAACCTCGACGTGGTCCCAGCCCACGCCCTGGGTGTCGACCTCGTCGTCGTAGGCGTGCCCGCTCGCCTTGAGCGGCAGGACCGTGCCCGAGTAGGACACCTGCGGGTCGTCGGTGAAGATCGTGACCCGCGCGCCCTCGGAGAACCGCGCGCTGTGCGTGCCGATCGGCACGACCTGCAGGCGCCCGTTCGCCTTGAGGCGACGCACCGCCATCCCGATCGTGTCGGAGTGCACCACGACCGCGCGCGAGGGCGAGTGCCGCTGGCCCCGCAGCGTCGCGAGCAGGGCACCACGACGGGTGAGCTCGAACGGGATGTCGAGATCGGTGAGCACCTCGCCCAGGCAGTGCATGATCTGGTCGGTCCGCCCGGTCGGGCTGGGGATCAGCAGGAGCTTGAGCAGCAGCTCCCGCATCCACTCCTCGTCGATCGGCAGCATCTTGGGCGTCGGTACGGACGCCGTCATGCGTCGCTCCGCGCGGCCGTCGGCACCCACGGGCCCGGGAGCGGGCGCGTGGCCGGGAACAGCAGGTCGATGAACCGCTGGGCGGTCGGCTGAGGCTCGTGGTTGGCGAGCCCGGGCCGTTCGTTGGCCTCGATCACGTGGTAGTCCGGTTCGTCGACGGCAGGAACCATGAAGTCCATGCCTACCACGGGGATGTCGAGGGCCTGGCTCGCGAGCACGGCGGCGGCGGCGAGTTCCGGGTGCAGTTGCGCGGTGACGTCGTGGATCGTGCCGCCGGTGTGCAGGTTCGCCGTCCGCCGGACCTGGAGCTCGACGTCGACCGGCAGGACGTCGTCGAGGTCGTAGCCGGCCTCGCGCACGATCTCGACCGTGGTGTCGTCGATCGGGATGCGGGACTCGCCACCGGTCGCGGCCGAGCGCCGCCGGCTCTGCGCCGCGATGAGCGAACGGATTGTGTGCTCACCGGTGCCGATCACCGCGGCCGGCTTGCGGATCGCCGCAGCGACCACCTCGTGGTCGATGACGAGCACCCGCAGGTCCTGACCGGTGACCTGCTCCTCGAGCAGGACCTCGTTGCTGATGCGTCGCGCGGCCGCGACCGCGCGCTCGAGCTCGGCCGGGTCGGTGACGCCGACCGTGATGCCCTGCCCCTGCTCGCCGCGGGCGGGCTTGACGACGACGGCACCGACCTCGGCGAGGAACTCCGCGTCGGCGGGTGAGCCGTCCGCCGCGCGACCGCGGGGGACCGACAGACCGGCCTGCGCGAGCACCCGACGGGTCACCCGCTTGTCGTCGCAGCGGCTCATCGCGACCGCGGTCGTCAGCTCGGACAGCGACTCGCGGGTGACGACCTTGCGGCCGCCGTGCGTCAGGCGCAGTTCGCCCCACGCCGGGTCGAGCACCTCGACGTGGATGCCGCGGCGGATCGCCTCGTCGGCGACGATGCGCGCGTACGGATTGAGCTGCGCGAGGTCCTCGGCGGGGCTGGAGGCGAACAACCGCTCGTTGATGGGGTTCTTCCGCTTGACGCAGAAGACCGGGTGCCGGACGAAGCCGAGCTTCTCGTAGAGCCGGATCGCGGGCGAGTTGTCGTGGAGGACCGAGAGGTCCACGTAGGCCGCGCCGGCGTCGGAGAGCCGCCCGGCCAGCGTGAGCACGAGTGCCTCGCCGACGCCGGGTCGCGCACACTGCGGGTCGACGGCCAGGCACCACAGGCTCGACCCGTGCTCGGGGTCGCCGAACGCCATACGGTGATCGACGCCGGTCACGGTGCCGACGATGGCCCCGGGCTCGCCGCTCGAGCTGACCTCCTCGGCGACGAGGTAGTGGAACGCCTCGTCCTCGGCGTTGGCGAGCAGGGTGGCCGGCGGGGCGGTGAGCATGCCGCACGACGCGTACAGCCGGTTGACGGCCTCCGTGTCGGCCCGGCTCTGCAGCGTCCGGACGCGCACGAACGCGTCCGTCGGCGGCTCCGGGTGGTGGCCGGACAGGTAGAGCCGGTACGTCACCGACGGGTCGATGAAGAGCTCGAACGGCGCCATGCTGACGAGCACCTGAGGCTCCGTCACGTACATGCAGATGTCGCGGCGGCCGCTCGTCTCCTCCGCCAGGACACTCAGCAGGTGTTCGTGGTCGGCGAAGGTCTGACCCAGAATCAGCCGGCCCCACCCCAGGTCCAGCGCAACGTCCGTCTTGGCGTCGGGCGAGCGCCAGGACTGCGCCTGCCACCACTCCCGACGTTGACCGATGGAGGTCGTCATGTCGTTGTTCCCCCAGACTTACAGGCCGTGGCCCTGGAGCCACAGCTCGAGGAGCCCCAGCTGCCACAGCGGATTACCGCGCAGCGGCGTGAGATTGCCGTTCGGGTCGGCGAGCAGTCGGGACACCTCCGATTCGGCGAACAGTCCGCGCTGCCGGGCGGCCGGCGCGTGGAGGGCGTCCCGCACGAGGTCCAGGTACGGGCCCTGCAGGTGCTTGAGCGCGGGCACCGGGAAGTAGCCCTTCGGGCGGTCGATGACCGCGTCCGGGATGACCCGGCGACCGGCCTCCTTCAGCACACCCTTGCCCTCCTGCGCGAGCTTGAGCTCGGGTGGGCAGGCGGCGGCGAGCTCCACGAGCTCGTGGTCGAGGAACGGGACCCGGGCCTCCAGGCCCCACGCCATCGTCATGTTGTCGACGCGCTTGACGGGGTCATCGACGAGCATGATCTGCGAGTCGATGCGCAGCGCCTTGTCGACGGCGGTCTCGGCGCCGGGGGAGCGGAAGTGGGCCGCGACGAACTCGGTGCTGACGTCGCGGTCGAGGCGGTAAGCCGGCGACAGCGCCGCGTTGCGGGCGGCCAGGTCGCGGTCGAAGAACGCCCGCGCGTACGTGCCGAGCTCGTCGTTCCCGGCGGTGCGCATCGGCGGGTACCAGTGGTAGCCGGCGAAGACCTCGTCCGCGCCCTGGCCGGACTGGACGACCTTGACGTGCTTCGCGACCTCCTCGGAGAGGAGGAAGAACGCCACCGCGTCGTGACTGACCATCGGTTCGCTCATTGCCGCGATGGCCCGCGGCAGCGCGGGCAGCATGCGTTCGGTGGCGACGCGGATCTGGTGGTGGTCGGTGCCGAACTCGCGGGCGATGACGTCGGAGTACTTGAACTCGTCGCCCTCCTCGCCGCCGGCCGCCTCGAACCCGATGCTGAACGTGGCGAGGCCGCGCTGGCCCTCCTCCGCCAGCAGGCCGACCACGAGGCTGGAGTCCAGACCACCGGAGAGCAGCACACCGACGGGTACGTCGGCGACGAGCCGCCGGCGCACCGAGACGCGCAGGGCTTCGAGGACCGCGTCCTCCCAGTCGCGCGCGCTCCAGTGGGCCTGCTCGGGGTTCCGCTCGAACGACGGGCGCCAGTACTCGCGCTGGTTCCGGCGGCCGTCGGGCTCGATCGTCAGCATCGTCGCCGGCGGGAGCTTCGAGACGCCGGCGAGGATCGTCCGCGGCGGCGGCACGATCGAATGGAACGTCAGATAGTGGTGCAGTGCCACGGGGTCGATGTCGGTGTTCACCCCGCCGCCGGCGAGCAGAGCCGGCAGGGTGGAGGCGAACCGCAGGCGGCCCGGCCGCTCGGTGAGGTAGAGCGGCTTGATGCCCAGCCGGTCCCGCGCGAGCAGGACGCGACCGCTGTCGCGCTCGACGATGCAGATCGCGAACATGCCCATCAGGTGGTCGACGAAGTCGTCGCCCCACTGGCGGTAGGCCTTCGCGATGACCTCGGTGTCCGAGGTCGAGAAGAAGCGGTAGCCGGCCTGCTGCAGCTCGGCCCGCAGCTCCGGGTAGTTGTAGATGCAGCCGTTGAACGCGACCGTCAGGCCGAGCTCGGGATCCACCATCGGCTGCGCACCGGCCTCGGAGAGGTCGATGATCTGCAGTCGGCGATGACCGAGGGCGATACGTCCGTTGGACCAGACGCCACCGCCGTCGGGGCCACGGTCGGACATCGTCGCCGCCATCGTGGCCACGGCGGCTACGTCGGGGGAGTCGTCTTTCAGGCAGAGTTCACCGGCAAATCCACACACGCCAGGGAACCTACCCGCGTTCGGACCCCCTCATCCCGAGAAGAACGTTGCACAACTCACGGCCCGCGAGCTCGAGTTGCGCTGTGAGAGCTGCACGTTCGTGGTTCGGGTCCGCGGGTGCGGATTCACCGGAAACGTACAGGTAGAGCTTGAGTTTCGGCTCGGTTCCACTCGGTCGGACCACCGCGGTGATCGCCCCCGCGGTCACCCGGACGCCGGCCGTCGGGGGCAGGTCGGTGCTCGGGGCGCTGAGGTCCTCGACGTGGTCGACCGGGGTTCCCGCCAGGTGCGGTGGGGGCGCGTCCAGCAGGCGCCGCAGGACCGTGCTCGCCAGTGCGGGGTCCTCGATGCGGATCGAGCGAGGCGCGGACACGTGCACGCCGTAACGCTCCGTCAGCGCGTCGAGACGCTCGCGCAGAGGTACCGAGGTCGCCATCTCCGCGATCACCAGGGCGGCGGTGATCCCGTCCTTGTCCCGGACCGCGTCGGGGTCCACGCAGTAGCCGAGCGCCTCCTCGTAGGCGTAGGCGACGCCGGGCGCGCGGGCCAGCCACTTGAACCCGGTCAGCGTGCGGACGCAGCGCCGGCCGTGCGCGGCGGCGACGCGGTCGAGCAGCGGGGAGGAGACGATCGTGGTCGCGAGGACGCCGTCGGCGCCGATCCGGCCGGAGGTCAGCAGGTGCTCGGCGAGCAGCGCCCCGACCTCGTCGCCGCTGAGCGCGCGGTACCCGTCGCCGGCGCGGATCATCACCGCGCACCGGTCGCCGTCCGGGTCGTGGGCGAGGACGAGGTCGGCGTCGGCCCGCGCCGCCGTGCGGGCGGCCAGGTCGAGGGCTCCCGGCTCCTCCGGGTTGGGGAAGGCCACGGTCGGGAAGTCGGGGTCCGGCGCGGCCTGCTCGGCCACCTCGGCGTACGGGGAGAACCCCGCGAGCTCCCAGGCCCGGCGGAACGTCTCGCCGGCGACGCCGTGCAGCGGGGTGTAGGCGACGCGCAGCGCGTCCCGCCGCGCAGCGGCCGGCACCAGCGTCGCCGCGCGGGCGAGGTAGGCATCGACGACGTCCTCGCCGACGAACTCGGCCCCGGCCTCGGTGCGCGGGACCGCGGCCGGTGCCGCCGCCATCGCCGCCTCCATCGCCGCGTCGGCCGGTGGCGCGATCTGCGACCCGTCGGCGAGGTAGACCTTGTAGCCGTTGTCGGACGCCGGGTTGTGGGAGGCCGTGATCATCACCCCGGCCGCGGCCGCGAGATGCCGCACCGCGAACGCCAGCACCGGGGTGGGGAGCTCGCGGGGCATCAGCAACGCTCGCCGGCCGGCGGCCCGCAGGACCGCGGCGGCCTCGGTGGCGAAGCGCGCCGAACCGTGCCGGGCGTCGAAGCCGACGACGACCGGCCCAGCGATCTGATTCTGTGTCAGGTATGTGGCGAGGCCGTAGCTGGCCCGGGCGACCAGGGCGGTGTTGAACTGCCCCGGGCCGTCGCCCATCGTCGCGCGCAGACCGGCGGTGCCGAACCGGACGTCGGACATCGCCGGGCTACGCGGGCCAGGTCGTGAGGATCTCGGCGAGCAGGGCCCCGAGTTCCTCCGCCGCCGCGCGCCCGGTCGCGAGGACGTCGTCGTGGTCCAGCGCCGTGCCGATCCCCGCTGCCGGATTCGTCACCAGCGACAGGCCGAGCACCTCGAGACCGGCCTCGCGGGCGGCGATCGTCTCCAGCGCCGTCGACATCCCGACCAGGTCCGCCCCGAGCAGGCCGGCCATGCGCACCTCGGCGGGCGTCTCGTACTGCGGGCCGGTGAACTGCGCGTAGACGCCTTCCGGCAGCGTCGGCCGGACCGCGCGGGCGTGGGCGCGCAGCGCGGGGGAGTAGGCGTCGGTCAGGTCGACGAACCGCGCTCCCTGCAGCGGGGTGGCGCCGGTGAGATTGAGGTGGTCGGCGATCAGCACCGGCGTCCCCGAGGGCCACTCCGGGCGCAGGCCGCCGGCGGCGTTGGTGAGCACGACCGCGCGGGCCCCCGCCGCGGCCGCCGTCCGGACGCCGTGCACGACCGCCACCGGGTCGCGGTGCTCGTAGAAGTGGGTGCGCCCGGCGAGGACGAGGACCCGGCGGGGCCCGGCGTCGAGGACGTGGACCCGGCCCGCGTGCCCGGCCGCCGTGGGCGCGGCGAATCCCGCGAGGTCGGACATGGGGATCCCGTCGGTGTCGCCGCCGAGGGCGGGCACGACGCCGTTCCAGCCCGAGCCGAGGACGACGGCGAGGTCGACGGGGCCGGTCCGGGCGCGCAGCTGCTCCGCCGCCGTCGCGGCGAGCGCGTAGGGATCGGCCTCACGGTCCGAGGCATGGCTCACGGCTGGGTTCACGGGTGGGCTCAGCCTGGGCTCACGGGTCGGAGCGGCAGGGCCGTTCGCGGAGCCACTTCACGTAGTCGTCGGGGGCGCCGGCCCGCTCGGCCGCGTCCGCGATGTGGCCGATCAGGCGGGCCGAGGGCAGGCCGCCCTCGTAGCCGTCGACGACGTAGATCCAGGCCAGCTCGTCGCCGTCCATCGTGGCGACCCGGACGCGGATCTTCCGGTAGAAGCCGATCGCGGTGCCCTCCCAGCCGTCGAGCTCCTGCTCGTCCGCGGGGGTGACGTCGTACAGCGCGACAAAGACCTGGTGCCCGGGGTCCTCGACGACCGTCGTGCGGGCGCCGTCGCCGGGCAGCTCCTCGCCGCCGAAGGTCAGGCGCCAGTTGACCAGCCAACCGGTACCCCGCTGCGGCGAGTGCGGTGCGATGAGCGCCATCAACGCCGGGTCGAGGTTCTTGCCGTAGGCGGCGTACAGGGCCATGGGTGGTCAGCTTAGGGCGACGCGACTCCGCTTTCCGGCAGGTCGGGGCGCAAGTCACAACGGGTCGGCGGGGCGCGGGTTCGGGTCGGGGCGCCGCGCGGGGGAGAATGAAGCCCTATGACACGCATCGTGGTGCTCGGCGGCGGTCCCGGCGGATACGAGGCGGCCCTCGTGGCCGCGCAGCTCGGAGCCGAGATCACGGTCGTCGACTCCGACGGGATCGGCGGGTCGGCGGTCCTCACCGACTGCGTCCCGTCCAAGACGCTGATCGCCACCGCCGAGGCCGCCTGGAACGCCGCGGAGTCCCGCCGCCTGGGCGTCAAGGTTCGCTCCTCCGGCGAGGAGTTGGGCCCGTCGGCCTTCGGCGTCGACCTCTCGCGCGTGAACAACCGCGTCAAGGCGCTCGCGCAGGCGCAGTCCGTCGACATCCACAACCGGCTGGTCACGGCCGGGGTGCGGGTGCTGTCCGGCCGGGGCCGGCTGCTCTCGCCCGACGCCGTCCTCGCCGAGTGCCACGACGGCTCCGAGGAGGAGCTGCCCGCCGACGCGATCCTCGTCGCCACCGGTGCGCGGCCGCGCGTCCTCCCGGACGCGATGCCCGACGGCGAGCGCATCCTGACCTGGACCCAGGTCTACGGCCTCTCCGAGATGCCCGAGCACCTGATCGTGGTCGGGTCCGGCGTCACCGGCGCCGAGTTCGCGAGCGCGTACAACTTCGGCACGAACGTCACGCTGGTGTCCTCACGCGACCGGGTGCTCCCGGGTGAGGACGCGGACGCCGCGAGCGTCCTGGAGAACGCGTTCCGCCGGCGCGGCATGAACATCCGCAGCCAGTCGCGCGCCAAGCGGGTGACCCGCGAGGGCGACGTCGTCCACGTCGAGCTCTCCGACGGTGAGGTGCTCACCGGCTCGCACGTGCTCATGGCCGTCGGGTCCGTGCCCAACACCGAGTACATCGGGCTGGAGGAGGCGGGCGTGCGCCTCAACTCCGGGGGTTTCGTCGAGGTCGACCGCGTCTCGCGGACCTCGGTGCGGGGCATCTACGCCGCGGGTGACTGCACGGGTGTGCTCATGCTGGCGTCGGTCGCGGCGCACCAGGGCCGCATCGCGATGCAGCACGCGCTCGGTGACGCGGTCCGCCCGCTGAACCTCAACGCCGTCGCGGCGAACGTGTTCACCGAGCCCGAGATCGCGACCGTCGGGGTCTCGCAGGACGACGTCGACCGCGGCGAGGTCGCGGCGCGCGCCGTGATGCTGCCGCTGAGCACGAACGCACGGGCCAAGATGCAGGGCGTCCGCGACGGCTTCGTGAAGCTGTTCTGCCTGCCGGGGACCGGAATCATCATCGGCGGCGTCGTCGTCGCGCCCCGGGCGAGCGAACTGATCTTCCCGGTCGCGCTGGCGGTCGACGCTCAGCTCTCCGCCGACCAGATCGCCCACGCGTTCACGGTCTACCCGTCGATGACGGGCTCGATCGCCGAGGCTGGGCGGCTGTTGCACCTGCCGCCCAGCTGACCTCGGCGATCGTGTTGCTCGTGCGCCGGGGGCTCAGCCCGCGGCGCGCATCGGCCGCCGGGGGCGACCGGTCGTACGGCGCGGCGGACGACCGCCACTCCGCGGCGAGCTCTTCGGCTTCTCCGGCGGCACCAGGGTGACGACGGGGATCGGGGTGCCCGACGTCCCGATCGCGACCACCTCGGGGTGACCCGGCGTCACGTCGTGACGGGTCGCGGCGATGCCGGCCTTGCGGTGCAGGTTCTCCACCTCGCGGCGCTGCGAACGCTCGACGAGGGAGAGCACGGTGCCGGTCGTCCCGGCGCGCGCGGTGCGGCCCGAGCGGTGCAGGTACGCCTTGTCGTCGACGGGCGGGTCGAAGTGCACGACGAGGTCCACGTCGTCGACGTGGATGCCGCGCGCGGCGACGTCGGTGGCGACGAGAACCCGGCGCGAACCGTTGGCGAAGGCGTCGAGCGCCCGCTGCCGCTGGTTCTGGTTGAGGTTGCCGTGGATCGCGCCGGCGGCGACGCCCTCGGCCTCGAGCTGACGGGCGAGTCGGTCCGCGCCGTGCTTGGTGCGGACGAAGAACAGCGTCCGCGCCGGGCGGGCCGCGATCTCCGCCGCGATCTTGACCTTGTCCTCGGAGTTCAGGTTGAACACGAGGTGGTCCATCGTCTCGACCGGCGAGCTCGCCGACGCGACCGCGTGCACGGCCGGGTCCGGCAGGTACTCGCGGACGAGTCGGCCGACGGCCTTGTCCAGCGTCGCCGAGAAGAGCAGGCGCTGCCCGCCTTCCGGCGTCAGGCCGAGGATGCGGCGGACGTCGGGCAGGAAGCCCATGTCGGCCATGTGGTCGGCCTCGTCGAGCACCGTGATCTCGATGTCGCCGAGGGAGACCGCGCGACGCTCGACGAGGTCGAGCAACCGGCCCGGCGTCGCGACGACGACGTCGACACCGCCGCGCAGCGTTGCGATCTGACGGCTGATCGGGGCGCCGCCGTAGACCATCGCGACGCTGAGGTCGACGGTGTGGCCGAAGGCGACGAGGTTGTCCGCGACCTGGCGCGCGAGCTCACGCGTCGGGACGAGGACGAGGCCGCGCGGGGTGCGGCCCTTGCGGGAACGGTTCGGCGACGCGGTCGCCGCGAGGCGCGCCAGCATCGGCAGACCGAAGGCGAGGGTCTTGCCCGAGCCGGTCGCGGCCCGGCCGAGGACGTCACGACCGGCGAGCGCGTCCGGCAGGGCGCGGGACTGGATCGCGAACGGGGCGTCGATGCCGCGGCGGCTCAGGGCGAGCACCATCGGCTTCGGGAGCCCGAGCTCGGCGAACGTGCGGGTAGGGGGCTCGGGCGCGGCGAGCGCCTCGTCGAGCTTGATGTCGAGGTCCGACTTCACCGGCGCGGGCGCCGGCCGCGGAGTCCGCGGGGAGCTGTTGCGGGGCTTCTGGCCGCGCGAGTCGCCGTTGCGGGAGTCGCTACGGGGCTTGCCGTACGAGGTGCTGCCGTGGGCGGCGGTGCGGGCGTGCGGGGCGCGCCGGGGCGCGCGGGAATTCGAGGCGTGCTGTGACAAGGGTGAGAACTCTCCGTTCGAGCCCAACGGGCCCGTTTCGGCCACGAGGCACGCTCGAGGCACTCCGGAGAACGGGGAACCACACGTGCCGAGCTTTCGCTGCTCGCGGCGGCGGGCGGCTCGCCCGCGTAAGACATCGGCGACGAAATGCAACCGACCTGAGCTCAGCTTACCAGTGGAAAGGTCCGCCCCCGACCGGATCGGGGTGCCCCTGGTCACCTCAGGACCGGGAATGGCCGCCCTTGTCCGCCCCGGGAGCCTCAGGCGGCTGGCTCGTCGGGTGCGGGGCGGGGTTGTGGTCGTTCTCGGGGTTCCCCCGGCCGGTCGGATTCGATCAGGGGTGGGATTTCGACGTCGTAGACGGCGCCGAGGCGGGTGATCCACCGGACACGATCGTGGCCGAGCCGGATGAGTTGCCAGCCGCCTTTGGTTTTGAGGTCGTGGTCGTGCTCGCACAGGGGCCCGAGGTTGCCGGCGAGGGTGAGTCCGCCGCGGGCGTGGTCGAGGGTGTGGTCGATCTCCGCGCGGGTGGCGGGGAGCTGGCACCCGGGGCCTTGGCAGGTGGTCATCCGCAGCTGGGTGTCCCGGCGTAGTCCTGGGCGGGGGAAGCGACGCCGGGCGTCCTCGGCCGCGGTCTCCTCGTCCTCGGCGGGCGCGGTGGCGGCCTGGTCGGCGATGTCCTCCAGCACCGGCCACCACGGCGTCAGTGCCGGGCTGGTGAGCGTGCCGTCGAGCAGGGCCTGCAGCAGGTCGGTGGGGATGAGGAGGTCGACGATGCCGTGGTCGCTCGCCCGGCGCCGTTCCCAGTCGACCGGCCGCGCGGTGACCAGTCCGGAGGAGATGGCGTAGCCGTCGGGGCCGGTGACGGCGAACCGCCACTGCCCGGCTGACAGCTTTTCCGCCCACTCCCGCGCCAATTCGGCGTGGACCGGCCCCTGTCCGGCGAGTTCGGCGGGGTCGCGGTCCATCCCGAGCAGGGTGGAGACCTTCGCGGTCAGCTGCACCCCGCGGTGCGGGGACCGCGCCACCGGCGCCGGCTCGGGTTCAAGCGCCGCCTCCGGCTCGTGGGTCTCGTGCTCGGTGGGGCGGGTGGTGGCGAGGTGGGTGAGGATCTGGTCGTCGGTGAGGTCGGCGTAGGTGCCGTCCAGCAGGTTGAGCGCGATCTCCGAACGCAGGTGATCCAGCGGCCGCGGGTCACCGGCGCGTTTGGCGTCGTCAGCGAGTTTGCGGACCCGGGCGATGCCGGCGGCGACGTGGGCGGGGTCCTGGTTCTGCGCCGCGAGGGTGGCGGTGCCGTCCTCGTTGCGCCAGGAGATCACCCGACGATCCCGGTGGGACTCGGTGAACCGGCGCAGCGCCCAGTCCGGGTCCAACGAGATCCCGAGCTTGCGGCACCGCACCCCGATCTGCTCACTGGTCCACGGCCGGTCGGCGTCGATGGAGCAGTGCCCGAGGACCTCCTCGATGACCGTGCTCGCGTGCTCGTCGCTCATGTCCCGGGTCCAGAAGTGGATGACCTTCGCCCGCTCGATGCTCAGGTCCCCGGCGGCCATCGCGGCGTGCAACTGCGGGAAGCGGCGGGTCACGGCCCAGGCGAAGTCGAGCAGTTCGTTGGCCGTATACGCGGAGGTCCGCAGCGCGGTGCGGACCTCATCGGCGCCCCAGCGGTCCGGGGCGGGCAGGCGCACGATCTCGTCCTCGGAATCCAGCCCGCGGGATCCGACCTCGGCCACCAGGCCCAGCCAGACCGCGTGGGCGGCGTTGATCTGCCGCTGCGCCGCGCGCAGGACCGCGACCGACTCGGCCCCGGTCATCGACGCGCACTCGGCCTCGCTGGGCGTGATGCCCAGCGAGACCTGCCACGCACCCGGCGTGGGCTTGGCTGCTGTCGATGTCCCCGTCATCACTACCCAACGTAGAGGCCGCCACCGACAGTCTGATTTCGCCGGATCACCCGACCAGACAACACCTCTGACGCCACATCAGCACCATCGGTCCGCCGCCCGGTCAAGAAAGGGTGACACCCCTTACTGCGCAGTAAGGGGTGACACCCTTTCTTGACGTCGGGGCCCGGGGCCCGGGGCCGGGGCGCGGGGCAGGGCGGGTTGGTCAGACGCCGCGGAAGGCGGGGGCGCGCTTCTCGGCGCGGGCGGTGCGGGCCTCGACGAGGTCCTCGCTGGACCAGCACCGGTCGAACGCGGCGACGAGGTCGGCCTCGGGGACCGGTGCGGCGAGGGCGTTCAGGACCTGCTTGTTGTACGAGAGCGTCAGGGGAGCGAGGGCGGCGAGTTCCTGAGCCCAGGCGACGGCGGCGTCGAGGTCGCCCTCGCGGTCCGCGAGGCCGTGGGCGAGGGCCTCGGTCGCCGTCAGCTGCTCGCAGGCGAGCAGGAGGCGCCGGGCCGGGCCGCCGCCGGCGAGGTCGGCGATGCGGCGGATCGTCCACGGGTCGACCGCGAGGGCGAGCTTCGCGGTCGGGATCGCGAACACCGCGCCGGGGGCGGCGACGCGAAGGTCGGCTGCGATCGCGAGCTGCGTACCGCCCCCGATCGCCGGGCCGTTGACCGCCGCGACGACCGGGACGGGCGCGGTGTTGACGGCCTGGAGCATCCCGTAGAGCGAGGCACGGAAGTCGCCGGTGTAGACCTCGCCGAAGTCGGCGCCGGAGCAGAAGCTCGACCCCGTCCCAGTCAGGACGAGGGCGCGGGCGCCGGCGGCGACAGCGTCGGTCACCGCGGCCTTCAAACGGTCGCACACCTCGATGTTGAGGGCGTTCCGCTTGTCGGGTCGGTTGATGGTCACGACGGTGATGCGGTCGTGGGTGGTGCTCTCGATCAAGCGGGGCTCCTCGAACCTCAGGTGTACGCGACCCGGACGGTCTTCACCGAGTCGCCGGTCCCGGTCGCGGAGCGGGTCCCGGACCGGAGATGGCCGGCGACCTTCATCGTCGCCCGCTGGTCGCCCAGGCAGGACCACGGGACGTGGATGTCGATGCGGTCCCGGGTGTCGTCCCAGGTCGCGACGAAGTCGGAGCAGACGCGGGCCGGCTTCTTCCCCGCCCGGTCGCGGGTCACCAGGTACGTCTGGTGGCCCGCCTTGGTGCGGGTGCTGGAGACGCGGAAGACCTGCCCCGAGCGGGGGAACGTCAGCGTGAAGCCGACGGTGGCCGTGCGCAGCTTGAGATCCCGCACGGACAGTCGCGCGGAGAACCCGTCGGCGTCGCTGACGTATCGCGCGCCGGTCAGGTCCACGAAGGCCGGGAGATGACTCTCGGAGCCCTCGGAGACCAGAACCGTGTCGGCGCCCGCAGAGGACGTGACGAGCAGCCCGACCGCGAGGCTGCCGGCGATCACCGGCAGCCCGAGCGTGGCCAGCAGGGACCTGCTGGGCCGGGGGAGCGGTCGGGCGATGACCTCAGTCCTTGATCTCGCAGAGCACCGATCCGCTGCTCACGGTGGCGCCGACCTCGGCGGACAGACCGGTGATCGTGCCGGCCTTGTGGGCGTTGAGCGGCTGCTCCATCTTCATCGCCTCGAGGACGACGATGAGGTCGCCCTCGGCGACCGTCTGGCCCTCCTCGACGGCGACCTTGACGATCGTGCCCTGCATCGGCGAGGTGAGCGAGTCGCCCGACGCCGCGGCGCCGGCCTTCTTGCCCCCGGCCTTGCGGGCCTTCTTCGCCGGGCCCGCAGCGGAGGCCGGGCCGGCCGCGGCGAGACCCGCGGGCAGCACGACCTCGAGGCGACGGCCGCCGACCTCGACGGTGACGCTCTGGCGCTCCTCGGCCTCGGGGGCCTCGGCGCCGGCGCCCGCGTACGGGGTCAGCTGGTTGTCGTACTCGGTCTCGATCCAGCGGGTGTGGACCGTGAACGCGTTGCCGTCGGTCGGCGCGAACGCCGGGTCGGAGACGACCGAGAGGTGGAACGGGATCACCGTCGGCATGCCGTCGACGACGAACTCGGACAGCGCGCGGCGCGAACGCTCCAGCGCCTGCTGGCGGGTCGCGCCGGTGACGATGAGCTTCGCGACCAGCGAGTCGAACATCCCGGGGATGGTCTCGCCGACCTCGTAGCCGGAGTCCAGACGGACGCCGGGGCCGGACGGCGGCTTCCACGCGGTCAGGGTGCCGGGAGCCGGGAGGAAGTTGCGTCCGCCGTCCTCGGCGTTGATACGGAACTCGATCGAGTGGCCGCGGATCTCGGGGTCGCCGTAGCCGAGCGCCTCGCCGTCCGCGATGCGGAACATCTCGCGGACGAGGTCGATGCCGGTGACCTCCTCGGACACGCAGTGCTCGACCTGCAGGCGGGTGTTGACCTCGAGGAAGGAGATCGTGCCGTCCTGGCCGACGAGGAACTCGCAGGTGCCGGCGCCGACGTAGCCGGCCTCCTTGAGGATCGCCTTCGAAGCGCTGTACAGCTCATCGATCTGAGCCTGCGTCAGGTAAGGCGCGGGCGCCTCCTCCACCAGCTTCTGGTGGCGGCGCTGCAGCGAGCAGTCACGGGTCGAGACGACGACGACGTTGCCGTGCGAGTCGGCCAGGCACTGGGTCTCGACGTGACGCGGGCGGTCGAGGTAGCGCTCGACGAAGCACTCGCCGCGGCCGAAGGCGGCGACCGCCTCGCGGACCGCCGACTCGTAGAGCTCGGGGACCTCCTCGAGGGTGCGCGCGACCTTGAGGCCGCGACCGCCACCGCCGAACGCCGCCTTGATCGCGATCGGGAGGCCGTGCTCCTTCGCGAAGGCGACGACCTCGTCGGCACCCGAGACCGGGTCCGCCGTGCCGGCGACCAGCGGGGCACCGGCCTTCTGCGCGATGTGGCGCGCCTTGACCTTGTCGCCGAGGCCGATGATCGCGGACGGCGGCGGACCGATCCAGGTCAGCCCGGCGTCGATCACCGCCTGGGCGAAGTCGGCGTTCTCGGCGAGGAAGCCGTACCCGGGGTGGACCGCGTCGGCGCCGGACTTGCGCGCGGCGTCGAGGATCTTGTCGATCACCAGGTAGCTGTCTCCCGGCGTCGACCCCCCGAGGGCGAAGGCCTCGTCGGCCACCCGGACGTGCAACGCATCCCGGTCGGGCTCGGCGTAGACCGCCACGCTCCCGATCCCGGCGTCCTTGCACGCACGTGCCACGCGCACGGCGATCTCACCGCGGTTGGCGATCAGAACCTTCTGCACCGTCGTTCCTCCTCAGACCGGACGGAGTCTATTGAGCGCCCCGCGGACGTCCGCGCGACGGTCGGCGCTGACCGTCCGGACGACTGTGTGCATGAGCGTGTGAGCGGGCTTGCGAGTGCTGCGGAGAAGCCTGCGGACGATCTTCCCCGGAACCGCCGGTGTGACCCGTGCGGCCGGAGAGACGGGCGAGATCCGCTCGCACCTTGGCCTCGACGCGGTCGAGCTCCTCCAGGCTCTCCTCGATGTCGCGGCGGCGCGCCTCGAGGTCGACGCGCCGGGCGTCGAGCTGTTCGAGCAGGTACTGGAGCTGGCCGACCTCGCCGGGGGCGGCGTCGTACATGTCGATGATCGTGCGGATCTCGTCCAGCGACATGCCGAGCCGGCGGCCGCGGAGGATCAGCTTGAGGCGCACCCGGTCCCGACTGCGGAAGACGCGCGAGGTGCCGCGCCGCTCGGGGGAGATGAGCCCGAGGTCCTCGTAGAAGCGGATCGTGCGCAAGGTCACGTCGAACTCGGCCGCGAGTTCCGTGATCGTCCACTCCTGGCCGGGGGAGAGCTCTTGCGCCGCCTCACTCACGCCGCTTACGTTAACGTAAGCGTCAGCTGCTCCGCCAGCCCGAACTCCGTCCGCGTTTCCGGTGCCCCGAGGTGATCCGCCCCATGTCCTTCGCCCTCTCCGAGGACCACGAGTCGTTCCGCAAGGTCGTCCGCGACTTCGCCGAGAAGGCGCTCGCGCCGAACATCGAGCGTTGGGAGGCCGAGGGCAAGGGCCTGCCGACCGAGGCCGTCCAGGGGATGGCCGAGCTCGGGCTGTTCGGCCTGACGGCCGAGGAGGAGTACGGCGGCGCCGGCGCCGACCTGACGACGCTCTGCGTCGCGATCGAGGAGATCGGCCGCGTCGACCAGTCCCTGGGCATCACGCTCGAGGCTGCGGTCGGTCTCGGCATCAACCCCATCGCCACCTACGGCACCGCCGAGCAGAAGGCGCAGTGGCTGCCCGACCTCGTCGCCGGTCGCGCGCTCGCGGGCTTCGGCCTGACCGAGCCCGAGGCGGGTTCGGACGCCGGCGGCACGCGCACCAAGGCCGTTCTGGAGAACGGCGAGTGGGTCATCGACGGTTCGAAGGCCTTCATCACGAACTCCGGCCACGAGCTGACCTCCGTCGTCACCGTGACCGCCCGCACCGGCACGACGGCCGACGGCAAGGCCGAGATCTCCGCGATCATGGTGCCGACGAACACGCCCGGCTTCACCGCCGAGCCGGCGTACCGGAAGCTCGGCTGGCACCTGTCGGACACGCACCCGCTGACCTACGACAACGTGCGCGTGCCCGAGGCCAACCTGCTCGGGCAGCGGGGTCGCGGCTTCGCCCAGTTCCTCAACATCCTCGACGACGGCCGCATCGCGATCTCCGCGCTCGCCGTCGGTCTCGCGCAGGGGTGCCTCGACCACTCGCTGGCCTACGCCCTGGAGCGCAAGGCGTTCGGGCAGCCGATCGGCAAGAAGCAGGGCGTTGCGTTCCAGCTCGCCGACCTGCAGGTCGCGGTCGAGGCCGCGCGTCTGCTCACCTACAAGGCCGCCTGGCTGAAGGACTCCGGCCGCCCGGTGAAGGAGGTCAAGCAGGCCGCCTCGATCGCGAAGCTCTACTCCAGCGAAGCGGCGGTCAGCGCGACCCGCACCGCCGCCCAGATCTTCGGTGGCTACGGCTTCATGGAGGAGTACCCGATCGCCCGCTTCTACCGGGACGCCAAGATCCTGGAGATCGGCGAGGGCACCTCCGAGGTCCAGCGCATCCTGATCAGCCGCGGCCTCGGCCTCCCGGTCGAGTAACTCCCGGTCGAGTAATCGGCCAGCTCAGCCCGACCCGTCCGCTGCCGGCGAGATCGAAGGACCCGCATGACCGAGGACATGGCCAAGGCGGTCGCCGCCGCGCGTGAGGCCACGCTCGTGCCCAACGCCTCCGCGCTGAAGAAGCTCGGGGCCCAGAACAAGCTGCACGTCCGGGCGCGGCTCGACCTGCTCTTCGACGAGGGCACGTTCGTCGAGGACGGCCAACTCGCCAACGCGCTCGCCGTCGGCCTCCCCGCCGACGGTGTCGTCACCGGGCGGGGACTGGTCGACGGCCGGCCCGCGCTGGTCGTCGCCAACGACCCCGCGGTCAAGGCCGGCTCCTGGGGCGCCCGCACCGTCGAGAAGATCGTGCGCCTCACCGAGACCGCGCTGCGCGAGGAGTTGCCGGTCTTCTGGCTGATCGACTCCGCCGGTGCCCGCATCACCGACCAGGTCGAGATGTTCCCGGGTCGTCGCGGCGCAGGCCGGATCTTCCACAACCAGGTCGCGCTCTCCGGTCGCGTCCCGCAGATCTGCTGCCTGTTCGGCCCGTCGGCCGCCGGTGGCGCCTACATCCCGGCGTTCTGCGACCTCGTGATCATGGTCGACGGCAACGCCTCGATGTACCTCGGTTCGCCGCGCATGGCCGAGATGGTCGTCGGCGAGAAGGTCTCCCTGGAGGAGATGGGCGGCGCGCGGATGCACGTCTCCGTCTCCGGCTGCGGCGACCAGCTCGCCGTCGACGACGAGGACGCGATCGAGCAGGCCAAAGCCTACTTCTCCTACCTGCCGACCTGCTGGCGGGAGCAGCCGCCGGAGTTCGCGCCCGAGGAGCCGGCGCGGCCGCTGACCGCCGAGGTCATCCCGGCGAAGGAGAGCCAGCCCTTCGACGTCCACGACCTGCTGGACGCCCTGCTCGACGAGGACTCCTTCTTCGAGGTCAAGCCGATGTTCGCGGCCGAGCTCGTCGTCGGCTTCGGCCGGCTCGACGGCAAGGTCGTCGGCATCCTCGCGAACAACTCGGCGGTCAAGGGCGGGGTGCTGTTCACCGACTCCGCCGACAAGGCCGCCCGGTTCATCTGGTGCTGCGACGCCTACAACATCCCGCTGCTGTACCTGGCCGACGTCCCCGGCTTCATGATCGGGTCCGAGGTCGAGCGGCAGGGGATCATCCGTCACGGCGCGAAGATGATTACCGCCGTCTCCGAGGCGACGGTCCCTCAGATCTCGGTGATCGTGCGGAAGGCCTACGGCGCCGGGCTCTACGCGATGTGCGGCCCGGGCTTCGGCCCCGACGCCTGCATCGCGCTCCCGACCGGCCGGATCGCGGTCATGGGTCCCGAGGCCGCCGTCAACGCCGTGTACTTCAATAAGATCGCCGAGATCGCCGACGAGACCGAGCGCGCCGAGTTCGTCGCCGCCCGGCGTGCCGAGTACGAGGCCGACGTCGACCTGCTCCGCCTGGCCGCCGACCTCGTCATCGACGCGATCATCACGCCGGAGGAGCTGCGGGCGGAGCTCGTCGCGCGCTTCCGGCAGTCGGTCGGCAAGTCCCGGCACTTCACCGAGCGCCGGCACGGGGTTCCGCCGGTATGACGGACATCGCGATCACTCGGGGTGAGCCGACGGCCGAGGAGGTCGCGGCGCTCGTCGCGGTGCTCTGCGCACGGCCTGCCGGCGCCGCCCCGCTCACCGGGTACGAGGCCTGGCGCCGCGGTCGGCTGGCTGCGCTCAACGGGGCGAGTACGCGCCCACGTTGAGGTCCTCGAGCAGGGTCGGGCCCGACGGGTTCCAGCCCAGCTCGCGGCGCGTGATCTCGCTCGAGGTCGGCGCGTCCATGCCGAAGAGCTCGGCGAGGAAGCCGAAGTGCGCGGCCTGCTCCGGCGGGATCGATCGCGCCGGCACTCCGAGCTGTCGGCCGATCGCCTCGGCGATGTCCCGGGTCGGGACGCCGACCTCGGCCATGGCGTGCACGACGGAACCGGCCGGAGCTCGCTCCAGAGCCCGGTGCACGAGGTCGGCGGCGTCGGAGACGTGCACCGCGGGCCAGCGGTTCGTCCCGTCGCCGAGATAGCCCGAGACTCCGGTCTGCTGCGCGATCCCGACGAGGGCGGCGACGAACCCGTGGTCGCCCGCCCCGTGGACCGTGGGGGCGAACCGCACGACGACCGACCGGACGGCGTTGGCCGCGAGGTCGAGCGTCACGGCCGCGTTGGCGTACCGCGGGTGGACCGCGGGGTCCGGGCGGTCGTCCTCGGTGATGACCCGGCCGCCCGGCAGTCCCAGCACGCCGGAGGCGAGGACGAACGGTTTGTCCGAGCCCTTGAGGGCGTCGCCGAACGCGTCGATCGCGCGCCGGTCGCTGACGACGGCGCCGGTGAAGTCGCCCGCGAAGGCGATGTCGTGCCGGAACGCGAGGTGGACGACGCCGTCGGAGTCCGCGGCCTGCGCGTGCAGCAGGTCGAGGTCGTCCAGGCTCCCGCGGACGACCTCCGCCCCCGCCGGGATCGCGGCCGCAGCCGCGTCGGACCGGGCGAGCCCGACCACCTCGTGGCCGGCGGCGAGCAGACGGGTCACGGTGGGAACGCCGATCCAGCCGGACGCTCCAGTGACGAAGATGCGCATCGATTCCTCCAGTGATGTCAGTTCCTGACATCGACGGTACGTCACGATGTCAGTCTCTGTCATCACCGCGAAGCGACTGATGTCAGAATCTGTCATCGCCTACGCTGGTAGCCATGGGTCGTTGGGAGCCTGACGCGAAGGGTCGCCTCTGCGCCGCGGCGCTCGAGCTCTACAGCGAGCACGGGTTCGAGGCGACGACCGTCGCGCAGATCGCCGAACGCGTCGGCGTCACCGAGCGGACCTTCTTCCGCTACTTCGCGGACAAGCGTGAGGTGCTCTTCTCCGGGGCGGAGGCCTTGGAGGAGGTGATGGTCGCCGCGCTCGCCGCGACCCCGGCGTCGACCCCGGCGCTGGACCAGGTCGCCGCCGCGTTGCGGGCCGCGAGTGACTACTTCCCGCCGCGGGAGCTCTCCCGGAGCCGGCACGAGGTCATCACGGCCAACGCCGACCTGCGGGAGCGGGAGTTGATCAAGCTCGCCCGGCTCTCCGGGGCCCTCACCGACGCCCTGCGTCGCCGGGGCGTCAAGGAGCCCGCGGCCGGGCTGGCGGCCGAGACCGGGATGGCGGTCTTCAAGGTCGCGTTCGCGCGGTGGGTGACCTCCCGCGGCCGCCGTACGTTCGCCGACTTCGTCGACGAGGCCCTGGCCCAGTTGCACGACCTGGCCGGAACGACTGGAGCCGGCGCGGCATCGGGCGCACACTGACGGGATGTGGAACCGGCTGCTCAGGGTCCTCGCCCCGTTGGTGGGGCTGGCGATGGTGACGATGCCCGGCGTCGTCGCGCCGGTGATGACGCCGAGTCAGACGAACTGCGTCGGCGGGGCCTGCGACCTGTGCCCGGTGGTCGCCACGGTCGCCGCCGCGGCGGGGGCCGAGCTCTACTGCATCGCCTGACCGGGACCGCCTAGCCCCCGGACACCGCCGGGATCACCAGCACCTCGACGCCGGGCGGGATCTCGGTCGCGAGGCCACCGGTGTCCCGGACGTTCGTCTTGTGCACGAACACGTTCACGTGCGGGCGCAGGACGCCACGTTCGTCGCGGATCCGCCGTTCCAGCGCGGGTCGCTCGGCCGCGAGCCGGTCGAGGAGGGCGCCGACGGTCGCGTTCCCGTCGAGCGGCACGTGCAGGACGGCCTGCCCGCCCGCGAACCCACGCAGGATCGCGGGCAGGCGGACCGGGACCTCGATCACGCCGGCTCCGGGAGCACGGCGGCCTTCACGCACAGCACCGGCGGCAGGTGGGCCGCGATCTGCTGCCAGCTCTCGCCGCGGTCGGCGGTGGCGTAGACCTCGCCGTTGCGGTTGCCGAAGTACACGCCGACGGGGTCGGCGTCGTCGGCGCACATCCCGTCGCGGAGCACCGCCCCGTAGTGCGGGTCCGCGGGGAGGCCGTTGGTCAGCGCCGACCACGTCGCGCCCGCGTCGTCGGTGCGGTAGACGCGGCACTTGCGCTCGGGCGGGAACCGCTCCTCGCCCGACACGATGGGGAAGACGAAGACCGAGCCGGGCACGTTCGGGTCGGCGACCATCGGGAACCCGAAGTCCGCCGGCAGGCCCTCGACGATCGAGACCCAGCGGTCGCCGCCGTCGTCGCTGCGGTAGACCCCGCCGTGGTTCTGGGCGAACAACTGCTCGGGCCGTTGCGGGTTCCGTGCCACCTTGTGCACGCACTGGCCGAACTCCGGCTCGTCGCCGGGCAGGAAGTCGGCCTCGATCCCGCGGTTCGCCGGTGACCACGACTCACCCCCGTCGGTGGTCCGGTAGACCCCGCCGGTCGACATCGCGACCAGGACCCGGTCCGGGTGGGTCGGGTGCGGCAGGACGGTGTGCAGCGCCTGGCCGCCACCGCCGGGCTGCCACTCCTTGCGGTGGGGGTGGTTCCACAGGCCCTCGACGAGCGAGAACGTCTCGCCGCCGTCGGTCGAGCGGAACAGCGCGGAGGGCTCCACACCGGCGTAGACGACGCCGGGCTGGTCCGCCGGCGCCGGGGCGAGTTGCCAGACGCGCGCGACCGCCGCGTCCGTCCCCTCCGGGAACCGGACCGCGCCGCGCTCGGTGTCGACCCAGGTCGCGCCGAGGTCGTCGGACCGGACGACCATCGGGCCCCAGTGCCAGCTCATCGCCCCGGCGAGGATGCGCGTGCGCCCGCCGCGGGTGTCGATCGCGGCCGAGTAGACCTCGCTCATCCCGAAGTGGGGTCCGGTCAGGGACCAGCTCCTCCGGTCGTCGTCGCTGCGGGCCAGGAACAGCCCTTTCGCCGTGCCGATCGCTACCAGCGCGCTGGACATGCGTCACCGTCCTTGTCCGGGGTTCTCACCTCACCAGACTCCGCCGACAACCGGAACTCATCGGTTTCCGCCGCCGCCCCCGTGAAACAAAGGGTGACACCCCTTACTGCGCAGTAAGGGGTGTCACCCTTTGTTGACAACGGCGGCGGCGGGTGGGGTGCCGGGCGGCGTCAGGCGGGGAGCTCCCAGAGGGCGGTCCAGGCGATGCCGAGGGCGGCGCAGAGGCGGCGGAGCAGCGGCAGGGAGACGCCGACGACGTTGTGGTGGTCGCCCTCGATGCCCTCGACGAACGCGCCGCCGCGGCCGTCGATCGTGAAGGCGCCCGCCACCCGGAGGGGTTCGCCGGTGGCGACGTAGGCCCCGATCTCGGCGTCGGTGACGTCGGCGAACCGGACGGTGGTCGAGGCGGTCGCGACCGCGCGGCGGCCGGTGGCCGGCTCCATCAGGCAGTGGCCGGTGTGCAGCACGCCGGTGCGGCCACGCATCGCGCGCCACCGCTCGGTCGCGGCCTCCGTGGTCTCGGGCTTGCCGAGCGCCTGGCCGTCGAGTTCGAGCAGGGAGTCGCACCCGAGGACGACGGTGCCCGGCACCGGCTCGATGCGCCCCACCACGGCCTCGGCCTTCATGGTCGCGAGCAGTTCGGCGGTCGCCGCGGGCGTTGGGCCGAACACCGCGGTCTCGTCGACGTCGCTGACGATCACCTCCGGGTTCAGCCCGGCCCGCCGCAGCGTGGTGAGGCGGGCGGGGGAGGCGGAGGCAAGAATCAGGTGCGGCACGGGGAGCAATTGTGCCGCCGTGATCGCGCCCGCTGGGGGCAGGATGAGCTCATGCCCTACTACCGGGTGGCGGGAGCGATCCCGCCCAAGCGCCACACGCAGTTCCGCCGGCCCGACGGCGGGCTCTACTCCGAGGAGCTCATGGGCGCCGAGGGGTTCTCCTCGGACTCCGCGCTGCTCTACCACGCGCACGTGCCGTCGGCGATCGTCGACAGCCGCGGCTGGGACCTCCCGGATCTGACGACGACTCCGAATCACCCGCTCCGGCCCCGGCACCTGCGGCTGCACGCCCTCGGCGAGCAGGGGAACTGGCGGACCGCCGACGCGGTGACGTGCCGTCGGCTGGTGCTCGGCAACGCCGACGTCCGCATCAGTTACGCCGCCGTGGGCGCCGGCTCGCCGCTGTACCGCAACGCGATCGGCGACGAGTGCGTGTACGTCGAGGGCGGGACCGCGACGGTCGAGACGCTGTTCGGTGCGATCGACGCCGGCCCCGGCGACTACGTCGTGATCCCGCGCGGGACGACCCACCGCTGGGTGCCGACGGGTGACTCCGCCGGCGGGTCGACACCGCTGCGCCTGTACGCGATCGAGGCCAACTCCCACATCACGCCGCCGAAGCGGTATCTCTCCGCCCGCGGCCAGTTCCTCGAGCACGCGCCCTACTGCGAGCGGGACCTCCGCCCGCCGGGGGAGCCGCCGCTGATCGAGGCCACCGACGTCGAGGTGTACGTCAAGCACCGCGGGGCGCAGGGCGTCGTCGGCTCGATCGTCACCCACGCCACCCACCCGTTCGACGTCGTCGGGTGGGACGGGTGCCTGTACCCGTACGCCTTCAACCTCGCCGACTTCGAACCGATCACCGGGCGGGTGCACCAGCCGCCGCCGGTCCATCAGGTCTTCGAGGCCACCAACCTCGTCGTCTGCAACTTCGTGCCGCGCAAGGTGGACTACCACCCGCTCGCCGTGCCGGTGCCGTACTACCACTCGAACGTCGACTCCGACGAGGTCATGTTCTACGTCGGCGGCAACTACGAGGCGCGCAAGGGCTCGGGGATCGGGCTGGGCTCGATCTCGCTGCACCCCGGCGGCCACGCCCACGGCCCGCAGCCGGGGGCGGCCGAGGCGAGCCTCGGCGTGGAGCGCTTCGACGAGACCGCCGTCATGGTCGACACCTTCCGGCCGCTGGAGCTCGGTGAGGGGGCGCGGGCCTGCGAGGACCCGGACTACGCCTGGTCGTGGGCGGGCCGAGGGTCCGGGGCGACCGGGATGGACGCGTGAACACGCCGCGGGTCGACCCGGCGAACGCGGAGTCGCTGCGCACCTGGGACGGGACCGACGGCGAGTACTGGGCGACCAACGCCGACGCCTTCGACGCCACGCTCGCGGCGTACATGGAGCCGTTCTTCGAGACCGCCGACCTGCGGCCGGCCGAGCGGGTCCTCGACATCGGCTGCGGGTGCGGCCGGACGACGATCGACGCCGCGCGCCGCACCTCGCCGGGCCGCGCGATGGGGGTGGACCTCTCGGCGGCGATGCTCGACGTCGCCCGGCACCGGGCGCAGGCCGAGCAGGTCGCGAACATCGAGTTCGTCCAGGCCGACGCGCAGGTCTACCACTTCGAACCGGGCGGGTTCGACGTCGTGCTCAGCCGGTTCGGGGTGATGTTCTTCGCCGACCCGCCGACGGCCTTCGCCAACATCGCCCGGGCCCTGCGCCCGGGCGGCCGTGTGCTGTTCGCGGTGTGGCAGTCGCCGGCGCACAACACTTGGATGCAGGTCATCCGGGACTCCCTGGCGATGGGCCGGGACCTGCCGGCGCCCCCGCCGGACGCGCCCGGCCCGACGTCGCTGGCCGACCCCGACCGGGTCCGGCACCTGCTCACCGGGGCGGGACTGCACAAGGTGAAGCTGACCGGTGTCCGGCGGCCGGCGTGCTTCGGGACCGACCTGGAGTCGGCCTACGAGTTCGTCTCCGGGCAGCCGTGCGTCCGGTTCCTCCTCAAGGACCTGGACGACGCCGCGCGCGCGGAGGGCCTCGCCGCCCTGCGCGCCACGATCGCCGAGCACCTCACCGGCGACGGACTGCTGCTGGACTCCGCGGCGTGGTTCGTCACGGCGGTGCGGCACTGAGGCCCTCCCGGGCCGTTCGCGCAGTAGGTTCTGCTCCATGGGATACCCGAAGCGGCTTCTGCTGGACGGCGAGGAGATCGTCCTCGACCTGCGTCCGCACTGGTGGTTCTTGTCCAAGCACATCGCGGTCGGGGTACCCGTGGTCGCGTTCGGGGTCTTCGCCCTGACGCTGGACGGGGACACCGGCACGGTCGTCGGTTGGCTCGCGGCCGTGCTGTTCGTGGTCTGGCTGCTCTGGTTCACCGCCCGCCTGCTGCAGTGGCTGAGCACCCACTTCGTCCTCACCACGGAGCGGCTGATCTACCGCAAGGGCCTGGTCGCCAAGCACGGCCGGGACGTCCCGCTGAACCGGGTCAACAACATCGACATGAGCCAGACGGTGTTCGAGCGGATCCTGCGCTCGGGCGACCTGCTCATCGAGTCCGCGGGGGAGAGCGGGCAGCAGCGGTTCACCGACATCAAGCGCCCCGAGTACGTGCAGCGCGAGATCAACCGCGCCGTCGAGGCCAACGACGTCCGGGAGCGCACCGGCGGGATGCCGGCCGCGCCGTCGGTGCCGAGTCAGATCGCCGAACTCGCGGCACTTCGCGACCAGGGCGTGATCTCCGAGGCCGAGTTCCAGGCGAAGAAGGCGGAACTGCTCAACCGGATGTGACGCTCACTCAAATTCGGTTCACGGGGCCGGGGTCGGGGTGGGGAGCTGGACCGCGGGGAGCGGGACCCCGGCCGACTTGAGCGCGACGCCGAGCACCGGGGCGAGTTCCTTCACGAAGGTCGCCGTCAGGTGGGAGCCCTGCCGGTAGACGAGCACGTCGCCGATGACCGGCGGGCAGATCGGCGCGGGGCAGATGTCCGCGGTCAGGTCGATGAAGGCCGGGTCGGACTGCGGACCGGCCACGGCCTCGCGCAGCAGGGGAGCGGCGCTGTTGGCCACCGCCGGGTCGCGCTCGAACTCGCACGTCGACCAGTCCGACCGGTTCTCGGCGACGCACTGCCAGACCGTGAACGGGGGCGAGGGCGTGTCCGCGAGGACGACGACGCGGATCCCCGCGGCCTCCAGCCGGGCCCAGGTCGAGTCGAGTCCGTCACGCATGGTGGTCCGCCGGGCCTCCGGCGTCGGGCCGGCCGCGGTGGGGATCCGCTGCGAGGTCAGGACGAAGTCGGGCTTGGCCGGACCGGTGAGCTCGGTCAGGACGTTGCCGACCCACTCACGGCAGCTCGTGTAGAGCCCCTCGTTGCCGTTGGTGTCGACGTCGGCGGGGGCGCACGCGGACTTCGTGTAGGTCACGACGCGCAGGTCGTTGCGGGGCAGCAGCGCCTGCAGGGCCGGCACCCACTGGGCGATCTTCGAGTCGCCGAACACCGCGATCGTGGTCGTCGCGTCCGCGGGGCCGTACTCGCAGGTGACGACCTCGGCGGAGACCTGGTTCTGCTGGCAGCCCTTGGCGTAGAGGTCCGGCACGTCGCGTTCCGCGCGCACCGGGTTCGGGCGGAGATTGCCGCCGGTACCCCCGACGACCGCCGCGAGGGCGAGCCCGCCGACCGCGGCCGCGACGGTGACGTTCAGGCCGACGCCGAGGGCGAGCTTCGGCCGGGCCGACAGGACGCGGCTGTGCCGGACCGGGTTCTCCACCAGCTTGTGGGTGATCCACGCGGGCACGGCGCTGATCGCCACGACCACGAGCCCCTGCTTGGTGGAGATGCCGTCGTAGTGCTCGTCGGCGAGGACCAGCAACGGCCAGTGCCACAGGTAGAGCGAGTACGAGAGCCCGCCGATCCAGCACATCGGCTTGGTGCCGAGCACGACGGCAGGTCCGGCGCGGCCGACGGCCGGGCCGGCGGCGATGACCGCCGCGGTGCCCAGGACGGGCAGCGCCGCGCGCCAACCGGGCCACGGCATGGTCTCCTCGACGACGAAGCCGGCGGCCACGACCGCGACCAGGCCGCCCCAGCCGAGCACGAGGGCCACCAGGCGCGGGATGCGCGGGAGCACCCCGACGGCGACGGCGACCAGGCCGCCCACCGCGAGCTCCCACATCCGGGTCGGGGTCACGAAGAACGCACGGGCGGGGTTGGCGTCGGTCTCGGAGAGCGAGTACCAGAACGAGGAGACCGCGATGCCGATCAGGCCGATCGTCAGCAGCCGCCGGCCGTGGCCGAACCGGCGGGCCAGCAGCGCGACGACGACCAGCAGCACCGGCCAGACGATGTAGAACTGCTCCTCGACCGCGAGCGACCAGAAGTGCTGGACGGGGGAGGGCGCGACGTCCTCGGCGAGATAGTCGACGGACCGGTCCGCCAGCCGCCAGTTCACGAAGTAGAACGCGGCGGCCACGATGTCGCCGCCGGTGACGTCCCAGCGGTACTCGGGCAGGACCAGGCGCGCCCCGATCGCGGTGACGACCAGCACGATGCAGGCGGCGGGCAGCAGACGCTTGGCGCGGCGGGCGTAGAACTCGACGAGCGAGACGGTGCCGCGACGGTCGAACTCGGCGAGCAGCAGACTCGTGATGAGGAAGCCGGAGATGACGAAGAAGACGTCGACGCCGACGAAGCCGCCGGACAGTTCGGACAGCCCCGCGTGGTAGATCAGGACCAGGCCGACCGCGATCGCGCGCAGCCCCTCGACGTCCGCCCGGAAGCGCGAGCCGCCGTGCGGTCGGTCCGCGGTCCCCGAGAGACCCTTGGTGGTGGGCTTGCTCGCCCGGTGCCGCGGACCCGCGACCTCGTCCGTCACGCCCGGGCCGCTTCTTCCGGCTCCTCGGCCCGCGCCGCGGCGCCCGGACGGCCGGCGACCAGTTCGGCGTAGCGGTCGAGCGACTCGAGTCGTGAGGTCTCGACGGCGGCGAGCACCCGGCGCAGGGTGTGCTCCATCCGGACGGCCGGGTCCGGCTCGGCGTCCTTGATGCGCTGCACCCGCTCCAGCTGGGCGATGCGGAAGCGCGTGTCGACGACCAGCAGCACGGCGATCCAGGCCAGCACGGTGAGCCCGACGATCGTCCAGCGGTAGTGCTCGGCGAGGGCGGCGGCCGCGGTCAGGCCGGCCAGCACCGTGGCCACGGCCATCACGGGCGCCTGGGCCCGCGGGCCGCCCAGGGCCCGGCCCAGTCCCATCACCTTGGCGCGCATCGAGAATCCCTCACCCCTGCTGCGAAGATACTCTGTCGATCATCGGTGTCGATCATTGTCGACCGTTCCACTGCGGTACCGCACCCGGTACCGAACCGTTGCCGGAGTCGCCCACTTTGTTCTCCCCGCCGCCGGAGCCCCCGCCCGCGCAGATGCGCGTCCAGCCCCGGCGATTCGTCCCGGATTGGGGGCCCGACGGCGAGCAGCTCGTCGGCGACTACGTCGAGCTGGGCAACTCGGTCAGCAACATCGCGATGGAGCGCGGGTCGCTGTACGCGAAGAGCTTCTCCGCCCGCCACCTCCTGCTGCGCAACGCGGCCGGCCCGGGGCTGACCTACACCGAGCTGATCGAGCACCTGCGGGCGCACGACGTCGACGACCGTCGGCTCGGGACCGGGCTGCCGCCGCTGGCCGAGCGCCCGGCGATCCAGCTCGCGCGGGTGATCGGGCTGCAGGGGCTCGAGGCGGAGGACGAGGCGCTCGCCGCCCGGCTGCTCACCGTCGTCAGCCGCCAGCACTCCGTCGAGCGCTGGCACGAGGACCACCGCAAGACCTACGCGCACTTCCTCTACGCCGCCGGCTTCCACGCCGAGCTCGCGCGGCTGCTGCCGCGGCTGAACCTGCCGCCGCGGGTGCTGTTCCCGATCCAGGCCGACCTCGCGAACCCCTACGCCTCCAAGGTCGCGAAGAGCGAGGCGGACTGGCTCGCCACGATCGCGCGGATCTTCGACGGCACCGGGCTGGAGACCATCACCTTCGCCCCGGAGGGCGCCACGGTCTTCGACCGCATGCGGTGCGAGGGTGTCACCGACGAGGTCGACGGCCCGCTGATCAGCGTCATGATGAGCAGCTGGCGGCCCGACGCGGCGCTGATCACCTCGGCCCGCTCGGTGCTGGAGCAGACCTGGCGCAACGTGGAACTGCTCGTCATCGACGACGCCTCGCCGCCGGAGTTCGACGCGGTCCTCGAGCAGGTCGCGGCGCTGGACCCGGAGCGGGTGCGCGTCGTGAAGCAGCCGGTCAACGGCGGGACCTACCTGGCGCGCAACACGGCCCTCGACCTCGCCCGCGGTGAGTTCATCTCCGGTCAGGACGCCGACGACTGGTCGCACCCGCGCCGGCTGGAGGTCCAGGTCCGGCCGCTGCTGAAGAACCGGTCGGTCCGCGCGACCCGCGGCCGGTCCCTGCGCGTCAGCGACGACTTCGTCTTCAACCAGCCCGGTTACGACCCGATCCTGTTCATCGCGCCGTTTCTGATGACCCGTCGGGAGGACGTGCGCCGGTACTGCGGCTACTACGACCACGCACGCAAGGCCGCCGACAACGAGTTCCTCAAGCGGCTCGTGCTCGGCGCCCCCGACGGTCTCGTCGACGTCGACTACCCGCTGGCCTGCCAGCGTGTGGGCCACGGATCCCTGTCACGGTCGGAGTTCTCCGCGGGCTGGCAGCACGCGGCGCGGACCACGTACCAGGCCTCCTACAACCATTGGCACGCCAAGCTCCTGCGCACCGGTGCCGACCGCCGGCTGCCGAAGGTGCAGACGAAGCGGCCGTTCCCCGCGCCGCTGCGGTTCGTCACCGGGATCCCGGGTGCCACGCTTCCGCCGAACCGCTACGACGTCGTGGTCGCGGGGGACTGGGTGACGCCGGACTCCACACCGCGGATCCTGCTGGACGAGCTGCGCAGTCTGCGCGGGCGCGGCCTGCGGCTCGGGGTCCTGCCGCTGGACACGATGTTCCCGCCGAGCACCAAGCGCCTCCCGTTCTCCACGGACCTGCTCGACCTGATCGACCGCGGCGAGGCGGACTTCGTGCTCGCCGACCAGGGCGCCCAGATCGGCCTGCTGCTCGTGCACGGCGCGCCTGTCCTGCAGTTCCCCACGAGCGCGCCGACCGACATCGGTGTCGGCCGCGTGGCGGTGCTCGCCGACCGGCCGCCGGTCAGCGAGGGCCGGCGGGTCTACACGGTCCCGATCACCGAGCGGTCGGTGACCGACCTGTTCGGCGTGGAGCCGGTCTGGGTGCCGCAGGGTCCGGCGGTCCGCGCCGAACTCGCCGGGCTGGTGGACGCGGACCGGCTCTGGGACCTTGACGCCCCGCCGGTCGTGGACGTCGACTCCTGGGCCGTCGCCCGCAGCCCGCTGCGCGACCGCCGGCCCGTGATCGGTGCGATGACCCGCGACACCGTGGCGGCCTGGCGCGCCCGTGCGGCCGACCTGCGCGCGACCTACCCGGCGCCGGGCGCGGGTGTGGAGGTCGACGTCCGCCTGCGGCGGGTGATCGTCACCTCGACCGGCCTGCTGACGCACGACGGCCTCCCGCAGGAGTGGATGTCGTTCTCCGAGGACGACATCGACGTCCGGCCCTTCCTCGCCTCGCTCGACTTCTACGTCCCGCCGGCGAACGAGGCGGTGACGCTGGAGACCGAGCGCGCGATCCGCGAGGCGCTGGCAACCGGCGCGGTCGCCGTCCTGCCCGAGCAGTTCCGGCCCGGCTTCGGTGACGCCGCCTGCTACGCCCCCGGGGGGTCGGCGGGTGAGGTCGTCGCCGAGCTCTGGGCGGACCCGGCGCGCTATGACGCGCAGTCTGCGCGCGGCGTCGCCTTCGTCCGGGAGCGGTTCGGGGCGGCGGCCTTCGCCGAGCTCGTCGACGGGTTACGCGGGGCTCACGCCCTCGCAGGCGCCAGCAACGCGCGGACCGCCGCGACGTAGGCGGGTGGGCCGAACCGGTCCAGCAGCGCGACCTTCGCCTCCGCGACCCGGGCGGCCAGGGCCACCGGGTCGGCGGCCCAGCGGCGCACGGTGGCGCGCACCTGGTCCGGCGTCGCGTACTCGGCGATCGGGCCGAACGTCGGCTCGAGCTCCGGCGAGAGCACAGCCAGGCACCCCAGCGCGACGGCGTCGAGGACGCTGCGCGCCGTCTGCGCGGTGAGCGCCGGTGCCGCGTGCACGTAGAAGTCGAGGCCGCGCAGGAACGGCTGCACGGCGATCTCGTCGCGCGTGAACACCACCCACCGCGGCGGGACCCGACCGACGAGCTTCGCGACGGCGTCGGCGTTCCCGCGGATGCGCACGTCGAACTCGTCGTCGCGCGGGTAGGCGGCCAGCAGGTCGGCGCGTTGCTCCGGCCACTCGCCGGTGGGGTCGGGGTTCCAGCCCAGCACGGGGCGGAGGTTGCGCCGGGCCGGGCGCGGCAGCACGGCCCGCGACGGGTCCACCGCCCAGCCGAGGTCGCGCGGCTCCAACCGCTCGACGTCGACGTGCGGCGCCAGCGCCACCCGGACGCGCGGGTCGATCGGTGCCCACGTCGGGGTGACGCCGAACCGGTCGCGGACCGCGGCCGTGCACGCGGGGACGAGGTAGCGCAGCCCGGTGACCGGGTCGTGCGGCGGTTCGTCGGCGACGATGACGACACGGTCGACGTCGAGGTCGGCCGGCACCGTCGGCAGGAAGGGCAGGGCCGCGGTGCAGCGGACCAGCAGCAGGCCGGCGGACAGGCCCGAGTCGAGCTGCACGAGGTCGAGGGCGCCGGCGGCCGCGAGGTCGAGCAGGTCGCCCAACGAGTCGCGCGGCGCCTCCGCGGCGGGCGCCACCGGTTCGACGTGCGCGACGCCGACCCGCAGGCCGCCGGCCACCAGGGCCCGGGCCTCGTCGAGCAGCGCCGGCGACGGTCCGCCCCGGCTCTGCCACTCGCCGAGGATCACGACGTCGTACCGGTCCGGGGGCTCGGGTGCGTTCGGGATGCCGCGGCAGAACGCGGCGGGTGCCGGGAACGGCCGGGTGGCCGGCTCGCGGGGCAGCCGCGCGGGTTCGCCTACGGCCAGCTGCCGGTGCCAGTGCCCGTAGTGCAGGCGGTAATCCCGGCGCGCCTCGGCCAGCCAGCCGACGGTGAACTCGCCGGCCGAGAGCGTGCTCGACCCGACGCGGACGAACGAGAGCGGCGCGTCGAGGTCGAGGACCGACTCGGGGTGCCCGTGGGTGAGCCGCAGCAGGTACTCGGTGTCCGCGGCCTTGCGCACGCGGTCGAAGTAGCCGGCGGTGGCCAGTGCCTCCGCCCGTCCGAACATCAGCGAGGACCCGGCTGCCGACCGAGGCTCCTGGCCCGGCCGGGTGAACCCGACGTGCGGCGAGACGCGGAAGCACTGGGTGCGCGTGCCCCGCAGGCTCGCGTCGCCGAGCAGCGGGGCGATCTGCCACTCGATCCGGCGGGGGTGCGACCAGTCGTCGTCGTCCTGGCCGGTGACGTAGTCGCCCCGCGCCTCGTCGAGCCCGGCGTTGCGGGCGACGTACGTGCCGCCGTTGACCGGCAGGCGGATCACCCGCACCCGGGGGTCGAGCCCGGCGCACTCCTCGAGCACCGGGTCGAACTCGGCGGGTGACGCGTCGTCGACGACGAGCAGTTCGAGGTCGGCCCAGGTCTGGTTCAGGATCGACCGCGCCGAGGACAACAGCTCCGGCCCGGGGCGGAAGCAGGTGAGGATGACGCTCACCAGCGGGCCGGAGACGGTGCCGGCCGGGAGGTCGCACGTCAGCCGGTCGAACCGGGTCGCCCCGTCGCCCCCGAGCCGGACGGGTTCCAGGCGGGCGGCGGCGAAGATCTCCCGCACGGTGGCGTGCCACGCGGCGTCGTCCCCGGTGCGGGAGATGGCGGGGTTGCGCAGGTCGGCGGTCAGCGCGAGGCGCTGCGCCGGCGTGAGCGCCCGGAAGCTCTTGAGCGCGCGGCGCAGGGTGTCGTGCGCCCCGGCCGTGAACAGCTGCTGGGCGGCGAAGTTCTGGTGCTCGGGCGTGATGGCGTCCGCGCCCGACTGCTCCCACAGCGCGCCGAGGAGCCGCGCCGACATCAGGGCGTCGTCCGGTTCGAGGTGCTGCAGGCCCACGACGCGGGCGAGGGCGTAGGTCCACCGCGGCACCAGCCGGGGGAGCCCGTCGGCGAGGTCGCGGGACCCGATCGCGGCGCGGCGCAGGTGCCCGACGAGGCCGTCGTAGCTCAGCTTCCCGCCGGTCGCGCGGCCGGCGAACAGGTGGCGCATCTCGTAGTTGCGGATGCGCAGGGCCTGCCGCTCCAGCGTCGTCGGACCGAGCGCGTCGAGGCGCCGGGAGACGTCGGCGAGGAAGCGCTCGCCCTCCGGCCCCCACTCGGCCGGGCTGCGGCGCGCCGGCCGCCGTGAGCGCCCCACGTCCCCCATGCGCCGCAGCCTAGGGCGTCGGCATGACGCGTGTGCGTCAGTCCGATGACGGCAGTTCCGCCAGCCCGCGGGCGACCGCCACGAGGTCGTCCCCGCGGACGTCGGCGGGGGCGAAGATCTCGTCGTAGCCGCCCTCGGCCCGGGCGACCCAGCCGGCCATCAACCCGGCGCGTTTGGCACCGTGGCAGTCCCAGGCGTGGCAGGCGACCAGGCAGACCCGCTCGGGCGGCAGCTTCAGCTCCGACGCGGCGTGGAGGTACACCTTCGCCGGCGGCTTCCAGGACTGGAGCTCCGAGGTCGTCATCACCTTCTCGACCAGGGGGTCCAGCCCGTTGCGGGCGAGGAACGCCTCCACCACCTCGGGCGCGCCGTTGGTCAGGCACGTCACCCGGATGCCGGCCTCGTTCAGGACCCGCATGGCCGGCTCGACGTCGGGGTGCGCCGGGAGCTCGCGCATTCCCGAGACGACGTAGTCGACCTGATCCGGCGTCAGCGAGTGCCGCGCAATGGTGCGCACCGCCGCCGCGGCGGCGACGGGGAACGGGACGTAGTCCCCGGTCACGTTCAGCCCGACGCCGTAGAGCAGGGTCCGGGGGAAGAACTCCCGCACGCTGTGGGCCGGCAGGCCCACCTTCTCGAATCGCTCCCCGAGCGGTTCGAGGGCGATCAGGGTCTCGACGACGTCGAACGCGACGGCGGCGGGGCGGGACGGTCCGGGCGCAGCGGTCATGGGGCCGGAGCCTAGTTCGGCCGGCACCGGTGGACATGTCGCCGAAAGTTGGCGACTGCCGTACGGGGAGGCGCGGCCGTACGCTGAGCCGGTGCGGCTCCTGGAGCGCGAGCACCCCCTCGACGTGCTCACCGAACGGGCCCGGCGTGCGGTGGCGGGCGACGGCAGTCTGGTGCTGCTGGCGGGCGAGCCGGGCATCGGGAAGACGGTGCTGCTCCGAGCGTTCGCGAGCGCCCTGCGCGAGCCGCCGTTGTGGGGCATGTGCGACGCGCTCAGCACCCCGCGTCCGCTGGGTCCGCTGCGGGACGTCGCCGTCGACCTGGGCGCGCCGCTGCCCGACCTGCTCCGGGAGGGCGCCCCGCAGCACGAGGTCTTCGCGGCCGTCCTCGCGGCGCTCCGGGACCGCCCGCGGACGCTGATCGTCGAGGACCTGCACTGGGCGGACGAGGCCACCGCGGACCTGGTGCGCTTTCTCGCCCGCCGGATCGCGGGCACGCCGTCCCTGATGGTCGTGAGCTACCGCGGACGCGGTCGGTCCGGACCACCCGCTCGGGCCGGTCCTCGGTGACCTCGTGACGGTCCCGGACACACGGCGGCTGCAGCTGGCCCCGTTGAGCCTCGCCGCGGTCACCGAGCTGCTCGACGGCCGCGGTCCGGACCCCGCCGACGTGCACCGGCGCACGGGGGGCAACCCGTTCTTCGTCTCCCAGATCGCGACCGACCCGTCCTCGCCGATCCCCGACAGCGTCCGCGACGCGGTGCTGGCCCGGGCCGCGACGCTGCCGGGTCCGGCCCGGCGGTCGCTGGAGCTGCTCTCGTGCGCGCCGGACGGGGTGGGCGCCGACCTGCTCGCGGCGCTCGGCGTGGGGTCGGACGTGGTCGAGGCGCTGATCGCCACCGGCCTCGTCGACCCGCGCGGCACGGGCGTCGCCTTCCGGCACGAGATCGCCCGCTCGACGGTGCTCGCGGCGGCCGCGCCGGGCGTCGAGCCGGGGCTCCATGCCGCCATGGTGTCGGCGCTGGAGGAGCTCGGGGCCGAGTCGGCGGTGCTGGCCCACCACGCCGCCGCGGCGGGGGACGTCGAGCGCGTGCGGACCTACGCGCCCGTCGCCGCCGCCGAGTCCGCGCGCTCCGGCGCGCATCGGGAGGCCGTCGCCTGGTACGAACTGACGCTGTCTCAGGGCGGGGTGGACACCGCTCGCCGGGCGGAGCTGCTGGAGGCGCTCGCCGACGAGCTCTACTTCACCGAGCGGCTCGATCGCGCGATCGCCGTGCGCGCCGAGGCGCTCGAACTGCGCCGGGCGCTCGCCGACGACGTGGCGGTCGGCAGTGCGCACCGCATCCTGTCGGCGTTCTCCTGGTACGCCGCCGACTCCTCGGCCGCCGCCCGGCACGAGCGGGAGTCGATGGCGATCCTCGAGCGGGCGGGGGACCAGCGTGAGTTCGGATTCGCGCTCGCCAACTCCGCCTACCTCGCCGTGCACCGCGGCGAGACGGAGGCCGCGCTGACGGCGGGGACGCGCGCGCAGGACATCGCGGACGCGCTCGGCGCGGACCCGGTGCTCCGGGGCAACGCCGGTGTCGGCCTCGGGGTGGCCCGGCTGCTGGGCGGCGATCCCGGCGGCCGCGCGGACCTCTTCGCGGCCCGGGACGCCGGGCTCCAGGGTCGCCGGGACGAGCTCGCCACCGGCGCGATGAGCAACCTCGCGCACATGGACGTCGAGCAGGGTCGGTGGGCCGACGCCGAGGCCGTCCTCGCCGAGGCGATCCCGTTCAGCGAGGAACGGGCGATCACGATCTGCTCGATGTGGCAGCGGGGGACCCGGGCCCGCCTCTACCTGCTCCAGGGCCGCTGGGCCGAGGCCGAGCGGGACGCTCACGCCGTGCTCGCGACCGGCGACCTGCCGCTGGGCCGGTTCTGGGCCCACCTGGTGCTCGGTCTGCTGGCCGCGCGCCGGGAGGCATCGCCGGTGAACCCGCAGCTGGACGAGCTCTGGGCGCTCGCCGACCGGTTCGGCCAGGCCGACAAGTGGATGATCGCGGCCGGGGCGCTGGCCGAGCAGGCCTGGCTCACCCGGGTCCCCGACCCGCGGCTGGAACAGGACGCCATCGCCGCCCTGGCCGCGGCGAGCCTGCCCGGTCGGGAGCACACCGAGCGTTCGTTCCGCTGGTGGATGTGGCGGCTGGCCGCCGACGGGGTGCAGCCGGAGGCGGACCGCGTCCGGCCGGAGCCGCTGCCGTCGCACGGACCGCAGCCCTACGAGGAAGCCCTCGCCGGGTGGGACGACGGGTCGCCTCCCGCCCTGCTGGCGGCGCTCGCCACGCTGGACGAGCTGGGCGCCCGTGGGGTCGCGGCCCGGTTCCGGGCCCGGCTGCGGGAGGCCGGGGTCAGCGGTGTCCCGCGTGGGGCCTCACCCGCGACGCGGGAGAACCCGATTGGTCTGACGTCACGTCAGCTTGAGGTGCTCGCGCTGCTCGCCGAGGGGCTGAGCAACGCGGACATCGCCGCCCGGCTGGTGATCTCCCCGAAGACCGCCGACCACCACGTGTCGGCGATCCTCGGGAAGCTCGACGTGCGCTCGCGGGGTGAGGCCGCCGCGGCGGCCCGCAAGCTCGGCCTGTAGGTCACGCTGCCGGCGGGGTTCGCGGCGGTCAGGAGTCGGCGGTCTCCGGGCCGAAGACCGCGACGATCGGGTTCGCCATGTCCACCGGGAAACCGCCGCGACGGCCGTGCTCCAGCACGGTCTCGACGTCGTCGGTCTCGTGGACGCAGTAGATCTTGTCGCCGGCGACGTAGCTGTGCTTCCAGGTGTAGGCGACCCCGAGGCCGTCGACGACCTTGTTCGAGTTGCAGGAGATGTCGCGAAGCTGGGCGGCGGTGAGCTGGGAGGCGCCGGGGACAGTCCGCTCGATCAGGAAGGTGGCCATTTGCGCTGTGCTCCTTGGGTTGGTGTCGGGTCGTGCTGACACCACCGAAGCTACGAACGCCGGCCCTGCCCCCGCGTCGGCGGAATTCCCCATCTCAGGGCCGCCGACTCCCTATCTCCGGCTGTCTCGGGTTGCCGCGGGTGCTCAGCTCCGCCAGGCCGAGGCGCGCCAGGCGCCGGGGCCGTGGGGGAGCGGGTGCCGGACCAGGCGGGTCCGGTCGGTCCACGCGTTCGGCTCCGGCGCGGGCTCCTCCGCCGGAGCGGCGGCCCGGGCGGAGACGACCGCGATCAGCGCGGCGAGCTCGGCGTCGTCCGGCTCGCCGCGGACCACCCGCAGCAACGGCCGCTGCGGGGTCTCGTCCTGCTGGTCCTTCGGCTGGTCCTTCTGCTGGTCCGTCACAGCGGGATGTTCCCGTGCTTCTTCGGCGGCAGCGTCTCGCGCTTGTCCTTGAGCGCCCGCAGGGCCTTGATGACCTGGACGCGGGTCTGCGACGGGGGGATCACCGAGTCCACGTACCCGCGGCTGGCTGCGATGTACGGGTTGGCGAGGGTGTCCTCGTACTCGGTGATGAGCTCCTGGCGGCGGGCGTCCGGGTCCTCGGCGGCCGCGAGTTCCTTGCGGTACAGGATGTTCACCGCACCCTGCGCGCCCATGACGGCGATCTGCGCGGTCGGCCACGCGAAGTTCAGGTCCGCACCGAGGTGCTTGGAGCCCATGACGTCGTAGGCGCCGCCGTAGGCCTTGCGCGTGATGACCGTGACCTTCGGGACCGTGGCCTCGACGTAGGCGTAGATGAGCTTCGCGCCGCGGCGGATGATGCCGTCCCACTCCTGGCCGGTGCCGGGGAGGAAGCCCGGGACGTCGACGAAGGTGAGGATCGGGACGTTGAACGCGTCGCAGGTCCGCACGAAGCGCGCGGCCTTCTCGGAGGCGTCGATGTCGAGGCAGCCGGCGAACTGCATCGGCTGGTTCGCGACGATGCCGACGCTGCGGCCGTCGACGCGACCGAAGCCGACGATGATGTTCGGCGCGAACATCGGCTGGACCTCGAGGAACTCGCCGTCGTCGAGGACCTTCTCGATGACGGTGTGCATGTCGTAGGGCGTGTTCGCCGAGTCCGGGATGATCGTGTCGAGCGTCAGATCGTCCTCGTTGATCTCCAGGTCCGCGTCCGACGCGTAGGCCGGCGGGTCCGAGAGGTTGTTGCTCGGCAGGTAGCTCAGGAGCGCCTTGACGTACTCGAGCGCGTCCTCCTCGTCGGCGCCCATGTAGTGGGCGTTGCCGCTCTTGGTGTTGTGGGCGCGCGCGCCGCCGAGGTCCTCGAAGGAGACCTCCTCACCGGTGACGGTCTTGATGACCTCCGGGCCGGTGATGAACATGTGCGAGGTCTGGTCGACCATCACGATGAAGTCGGTCAGCGCGGGGGAGTAGACGTGCCCACCGGCGCAGGTGCCCATGATCAGCGAGATCTGGGGGACGACGCCCGAGGCGTGCGCATTGCGCTTGAAGATCTCGCCGTAGAGACCGAGCGAGACCACACCCTCCTGGATGCGGGCGCCGGCGCCCTCGTTGATGCCGATGATCGGGCACCCGGTCTTGATCGCCAGGTCCATGACCTTGCAGATCTTCTCGCCGTAGACCTCGCCGAGCGACCCGCCGAAGATGGCGAAGTCCTGGCTGAAGACGCAGACCTGACGGCCGTCGATCGTGCCGTAGCCGGTGACGACGCCGTCGCCGTAGGGGCGGGTCTTCTCCAGCCCGAACGCGGTGGACCGGTGCCGCGCGAACTCGTCCATCTCGACGAACGAGCCCTCGTCGAGGAGGGCGGCGATCCGCTCGCGGGCGGTCATCTTGCCCTTGGCGTGCTGCTTCTCCACCGCCCGGGCGGAAGCCGCGTGGATGGCCTCCTCCTCGCGCATCGCGAGGTCGGCGAGTTTGCCCGCCGTGGTGTGGATGTCGATCGCGTTCGTGTGGTCCTCAGGGGGAGACGCGGGGAGGTCGGTCTCCAGTGCGGGTTCAGCAGCCATGCGCGGCACTCTATTTGGCGGCCTCTCCAGCCCTAATGTGGAGGTCGTGACCGAGCCCCTGGGACAACCTCTGGACGCCGACCTGCTGCGCGCCGCCCTGCCCGCCGGGCCCTGGGAGGTCGTGGTCGTGCCCGAGACCGGCTCGACGAACGCGGACGTACGCGCCGCCGCCGTCGAGGGGCGGGCCCGGCCCGGCCACGTCTGTGTCGCAGAACACCAGACCGCCGGCCGCGGCCGCCTGGACCGCACGTGGAGCGCGGCGCCGGGGGAGGCGCTGACCTTCTCGGTGCTCGTGCACCCGGAGGGGGTGCCGGCCGAGCGCTGGGCCTGGTTGCCGCTGCTGACGGGGGTGGCCGTGACCGACGCCATCCACGGGCTGCGGCTCAAGTGGCCCAACGACGTCCTCGACGCCGCGGGCGGCAAGCTCGCCGGCATCCTCGTCGAGCGCGTCGACACCCCGGGCGGCCCGATGGCGGTGATCGGCATCGGACTCAACGTCACCGGGGCTCCGGACATCCCGGGTGCGTCCTCGCTCGCCCGTGCCGGTGGTGACGACCTGGACCGGACGACGCTGCTCGCGGTCGTGCTCCGCGCGCTCGGCGCCCGCTTCGAGGCCTGGCACGCGGCCGGCGGCGACGCGACGGCGTGCGGCCTGGCCGCCGACTACCGGGCGGTGTGCGCGACCCTCGGCGCCGACGTCCGGGCCGAACTGCCGGGCGGGAACGTCCTGGTCGGCCGCGGCGAGGACGTCGACCCCGACGGCTCGCTCGTGATCGCGACCGAGAACGGCCCGGCCCGGGTCGCGGCCGGCGACGTCACCCACGTGCGGGCGGCCGGCGCCCGGGAGCCCGGCTGATGTTGCGCCGTCGGGAACGGATCCCGCTGCTCGAGGGCGAGAAGCTGGTCTTCGAGCTCCGTGAGCACTGCTTCACGCTGGTCTGGCCCGTGATCATCCTGATCGCGACGACCGGCATCTCCGCGTTCCTCGCCGGCACCGTCCCGGACACCGGGGCGCGGACGACCCTGCGGTTGATCATCGGCGCCACGGCCGGGGCGATCGTCCTGCGCTGGTCGGTCTGGCCGTTCCTGAGCTGGTACGCCCACAGCTGGGTGCTCACCTCACGGCGCCTGCTGGTCCGCCACGGGGTCTTCTCCCGCCGGGGCCTGGACGTGCCGCTGGACCGCGTCATCGGGTCCTCGGCCAGTCGGACCCTCCTGCAGCGGATGTTCCGCAGCGGCCGGCTGACGATCTCCACCGCGAGCCCGGCCGGGGACCTCGTCATCGAGAACACCCCGATGCTGGCCGAGGTCCAGAAGGTCGTCGCGGCCGCCGTCGCCAACTCCGGGCCCCCGGCGATTCGTCCGTCCGGGTTGACCTCGCCGGCGTTTCCGCCGCCGAACCCGGCGTCGTCACACCAGCCATTCCCGCCTCAGCAGTTTCCGGCGAGCTCCTGAGCCCGGTCGACGCGCGGGGCGAACCGGGCATCCGGTCCAAGATCGCCCGCTTGACCGACGCCTTGACCGGTCGTTGAGACGGCCGGCGGCGTCCTGACCGCCCGTCCCGGACAAAGCGCCACGAAAACCGCTGGTCGTGGCGTTGCCGGTTTCCGAGGGGCTTTGCGCTTTACCATTCGGTCATGACTCGTCTGTTGCTCGCCGAGGATGACGTCGCGATCTCGGAGCCGCTGGCCCGGGCGCTCCGGCGCGAGGGCTATGCGGTCGAGGTCCGCGCCGACGGGGTGCAGGCCCTCGAGCGTGCCCGCCAGGGCGGGATCGACCTCGTCGTCCTGGACATCGGGCTGCCCGGTCTGGACGGCCTCGAGGTCTGCCGCCGGCTGCGCGGCGACGGCCAGGTGATCCCCGTGCTCGTCCTCACCGCCCGCGCGGACGAGGTCGACACGGTCGTCGGCCTGGACGCGGGTGCGGACGACTACGTCACCAAGCCGTTCCGCCTGGCCGAGCTGCTGGCCCGCGTCCGCGCGCTGCTGCGCCGCGGCGCCCCGGAGGTCGGGCACGGCATCCGCGGCGTGCGCATCGACATCGAGTCCCACCGCGCCTGGATGGGCGACACCGAGCTCCAGCTCACCGCGAAGGAGTTCGACCTCCTCCGCGTGCTGATCCGCGACGCCGGCCGGGTCGTCACCCGCGACCAGCTGATGCGCGAGGTCTGGGACACCACCTGGTGGACGTCGACCAAGACCCTCGACATGCACATCTCCTGGCTGCGCAAGAAGCTCGGGGACGACGCCACGAACCCGCGGTACATCACCACGGTGCGTGGGGTCGGGTTCCGCTTCGAGCGCGAGTAGTTCCGGTGGCGGGCCGACCCATCCGGCCCGAGGTCGGTCGGGAGAAGGGGCGCTGCCGGCATGGGTAGGCGCCTTGTCCTGTCGACCCTGTCGGTCGTCATCGTGGTGGTGTTCCTCCTCGGGGTGCCGCTCGGTGTCGCGATGCGCAACGGCATCGAGAGCAGTGCCAACGACAGCCTGCGGGCCGAGGCGCAGCGCCTGCTGAACACCGTCGAGGTCCGGATCGAGCTCGGCGAGAAGGTCGACGCCTCCGCGCTCGCGCGCCTGGTGTCCCGGGACCGCAGCGCGACGGTGAAGCTGCCCGGCGGCGAGAACTTCCCGCTCGGGGGACCGGCCCCGGACGAGGGCAACCCGCTGCGCGTCGACATGACGGGGCAGCACGGCGAGCAGGTGACGGTGGTCGAGTCGCGCGGTCGCGTGACGCGTCAGATCCGCAAGGCGTGGCTGCTGATCCTCGTCGAGGCGTTCTTCGCGGTCGCGACCGCCGGGGCGCTCGCCGCGCTGCAGGCGCGTTCGCTCGCCCGCCCGCTGGTCGACCTGGCCGAGGCCGCCGAACGGTTCGGCTCCGGCGACCCGCGCCGGCGCCGGCACCGCCGCAGCTACGGACTGCCGGAGGTCGACCGCGTCGCTGACGTCCTCGAGCGCCGGGCCGAACGCATCTCCCGGATCCTCGCCGCCGAGCGGCAGTTCGCCGCGAACGCCTCCCACCAGCTCCGGACGCCGCTGACCGCGCTGTCCATGCGGCTGGAGGAGATCACCATGTCCGACGACATGGACGCGATGCGCGACGAGGCGACCGTCGCGCTCTCGCAGGTCGAGCGCCTCACCGAGGTCGTCGAGCAGCTGCTCGCGCAGAACCGCACCCCGACCGCGGTCGCGGCCGACGTCATCGACATCGACAAGATCGTGTCCCAGCAGCTCGACGAGTGGAGCGTCGCGTTCAGCAAGGCCGGACGCGGGCTGCAGCTGGTCGGGGTGCCGAATCTGACGGCCCGTGCGACTGCGGCGAACGTCTCGCAGATCCTCGCGACCCTGGTCGAGAACGCCCTGCACCACGGCGGCGGCACCGTGACGATCCGGACCCGCACCGTCGGCGGCTCGGTCGTCATCGAGGTCACCGACGAGGGCGGCGGTGTCTCCGACGCCCTCGGCCACCGCATCTTCGAGGCCGGCGTCTCCGGCGGCGAGAGCACCGGCCGCGGCCTCGCCCTCGCCCGTGACCTCGCCCGCGCCGACGGGGCCCGCCTCGAGCTCGTCCAGCAGCGGCCCGCCGTGTTCGCGCTCTTCCTCGCCGCCCCCGACTACCCCGACGTCATCGGCTGAGGCGCCCCCACCGGTGTGGTGCAATCGGCGCATGCTCTCGACGTTCCGGCCGGTGGCCGTCGCGCTCGCGGCGCTGCTGGTCGCCGGTGCCGGTGCCACGTCGGCACCGGCCTCCGCCGCCCGCTCCGGCGTCGGCGCCGAGGCCGAACCGGCCTGGGAGGACCCGCTCGAGACGCAGCCGCAGCCGGCCGTCTTCGACGACCTCGGGCCCGCCCCGCAGGCCTCCCCGTCGCGCACGACCGCCACCGGGCCCGGGGCATCCGCGAACGGACTGAAGATCACGCCGCTGCTGCGCAGTTCGGCGTGGTCCTGGTACCTCGACCCCCGCGTGATCGAGGACCGGGGCCGCACGACCTTCGGGGCCCTCGCCAACAACGGTGACCTGCAGGTGGTGCAGGTCGTCAACGCCAGCGGGCGACTGAGCCGGTTCACCATCGCGCGCAAGGTGAAGGTCGACGACCACAACTCCGCGGCGCTGCTGCGCACGGCGAGCGGCCGGTACGCCGCGTTGTGGTCGGGCCACGGCAAGACCCCGGCCTTCCTGCGCGTCTCGCGCAAGCCGAACAGCATCGACGACTGGGCGCCGCGGCGCGTGCTCACCGGCTCCGGCCTGGAGAAGGTGGGCGCCAGTTACGCGGTGCTGTTCCGGGTGCCGGAGCAGGCCGACCAGTACGTCGCGATCGTGCGCCGCAAGACCGACGCGCTCTGGGTCATGACGACGAGCCGCGACCTGCAGCACTGGAGCAAGGCCTTCCCGCTGGTCCGCGCGATCTACCCGATCGAGAAGCGGGAGCAGCCGTATCTGAAGTTCGCCTTCGACGGGACGACGCTGCACGTGCTCGGCTCGGACCGGCAGCCCGGCGTCTCCGGCCCGAACAAGCTCTACCACTTCAGCATCGGCGGCGGCGTGGTCCGTCGGACCGACGGCACCGTCGTCGACACCCTCGCCAACGTGCGGGCGGGCCGCCCGGTCGACCTGCGCAACACGACCCTGCTCTACGACGGGGCGGGCGCCGACGGACAGGTCCGGGTCTACGACATCGCCGTGCGGAACTCCGAACCGATCGTCGCGGTCACCTCGCTCGGCCGCTCGGACACGGCGCCCGCCTACAAGTGGGCGCGGTTCCGCAACGGGAAGTGGCAGCTGCGGACGCTCGTCCGGCAGTCGATCCGTCCCGAGGGCATGACGCTGGACACCGCGGACCCGCGCAACGTGTACCTCTCCTACGCGGCCCCCGGCCAGACCGGGCGGATCGTGCACCTGCGCACGCAGGACGACGGGCAGACCTGGAGCGTCCACGAGATCGGGGACACCCCCGGGTCCCGGACCCCGACGACCCCGGTCGGATCCGGCGGGCCGTTCCTCGCGATGTGGCTGCACGGCCGGTACACGAAGTGGAACAACTACGACACCACGGTGACGGGCCTGACCACCGGCCGCCGACCGGTCTACCTGACGGTGACCTGGCGACGGGCCCGCGACGGCGTGATGCGTGCCGTACTCGTCGCCCACCAGGGCTACACGACGGTCCCCGCGGACGGCGTCCCGGTGCAGTTGCGGGTGACCGCGGGCGGCCGGACGACGCTCCGCTCCGTCGGAACGACGAACCGGTCCGGTCGCCTCGTCGTGCGGTTGACCGGGGTGCGGGACGGCTCGACGGTCCGATTCGTCGTGCGGCCCACGGCGATCTGGGGCGCGGCCTCCACCTCGGCCCACCGCCTGCGCTGACCGGACCGGGTCGGTCCGCGGTGCCGAGCGCGGGCCGCAGGCTGGGCCCCTGTGGTCAAATCGACCATGACTTCGAGGCGACGCCGCACCGCCGTGCTCGCCGGCGTCCTGGCCGGCGTCCTCGTGGCGGGTGCGGGACCGGTGTTGACCCCCGCGTCGGCGGACGGAATACCCGGTCTCGACCTCGGCTCGGACTCAGAACCTGGCTGGGAGGAGCCGCTCGAGGAGGAGCGGCAGCCGGCCGTCTTCGACGACCTCGGCCCCGCCCCCGAGGAGTCACCCTCACGCGTTGCCGCCACCGGGCCGGGCGCCTCGCCGGCGGGCCCGAAGGTGGCGCCGCTGCTGCGGCGGTCGGCCTGGTCGTGGTACCTCGACCCGCGGGTGATCGAGGATCGCGGTCGCACCACCTTCGCCGCCCTGGCGAACAACGGTGATCTGCAAGTGGTGCAGATCGCGAACAGCAACGCGCGGCTGAGCCGGTTCACGATCGCGCGGAAGGTACCGGTCGACGACCACAACTCGCCGGCGCTGATGCGGACGGCGAGCGGGCGGTACGCGGCGCTGTGGTCCGGCCATGAGAAGACCCCCGCCTATCTGCGGGTCTCGCGCAATCCCGACAGCATCGACCAGTGGTCGCCGCGACGCCAGCTGACCGGTTCCGGCCTGGAGAACGAGGGCGCCAGCTACGCGGTCCTGTTCCGGGTGCCGCAGCAGACCGACCAGTACGTCGCGATCGTGCGTCGCAAGTCCGATCGCCTCTGGGTGATGACCACCAGTCGAGACCTGCGCCGGTGGAGCAAGGCGTTCCCGCTGGTGCGCACGATCTACCCGATCGAGCAGCGTGAGCAGCCGTATCTGAAGTTCACCTTCGACGGCACGACGTTGCACGTCCTGGGTTCGGACCGGCAGCCCGGATCGTCCGGCCCGAACAAGCTCTACCACTTCAGCATCGCCGACGGCGTCGTGCGCCGGACCGACGGTGTCGTGGTGGACACCCTCGCGAACATCAAGGCGGGCCGTCCCATCGACCTGCGGTCGACCTCCCTGCTGTACGACGGCGCCGGGGCGGACGGACAGGTACGTGTCTACGACGTCGCCGTCGTCAACGGCGAGCCCATCGCGGCCGTGACGTCCCTGGGTGGGAACGGGACGCAGCCCGCGTACAAGTGGGCGCGGTTCCGCAACGGGCAGTGGCAGCTGCGGACCCTCGTGCGCCAGGCGCGGTACCCCGAGGGCATGACGCTGGACACCGCCGATCCCCGCAACGTCTACCTGTCGTACGCCGCGCCGGGCGAGCGCACCGGACGGATCGTTCACCTGCGCACCCCGGACGACGGCGAGACCTGGACGCGCCACGAGATCGGGGACAGTCCCGGGTCACGCACCCCGACGACGCCGGTCGGGTCCGGTGGCCCGTGGCTGGCGATGTGGCTCCGCGGACCCTACGAGAGCCTCGCGAAGTACGACACCACCGTGACGGGCCTGACGACCGGGCGCCGGCCGGTGTACCTGACGCTGACGTGGCGGCGGACGCGCGCCGGTGCCCTGCGCGCGATCGTGCTGACCCGGCAGGGCTACACCTCGGTGCCCGCCGAGGGCGTACCGGTCTTCCTGCGCGTGGTCCGCAACGGGAAAACTCGACTCCGCCCGGTCGGAACGACCAACCGGTCGGGGAAGCTGACGGTCCGTCTGGACGGGCTTCGGCCGGGCGCTCGGGTCAACTTCGTGGTCCGGCCGAGCGGGGCGTGGGGCGCGGCGTCCACGAAGGTCGAGCGGCTGTAGCGGACGGGCGCGAAGCCCGGGGGTGGGAGAACGCAGTGTCCGAGGTCGTGGTGCGGGGTGTCCGGTTGCCGGTGCGGACGCCGGTGGCCGCGGCGCTGCACCGGCGCGTGATGGAGCTGACCCAGGACCCAACGGACGCGGCGGTGCTGTCCCGTCCGGGGGCGCTGATGTCGTTGTCGTTCGACGAGCTCGAGCCCGAGCAGGCGGCGCGGATCGGGCGGGCGATGGTCGTCGCCGCCGCGGAGGTCCGGCGCCCCTACAGCGTCCCCGGGGCACCGCCGGCGGACGTCGAGGTCGCGGCCCAGCTGGCCGCGGTCGGCATGCTCCTGCAGCGCACGTTCGGCTGACCGGCCGGCGCTCAGGCCAGTCCGCGCCGGGCGACGGCGGGGGGCCGGGTGCCGAGGAGCGAGGCGGTCATGTCCAGCACCTGCCGGGTGGCGGCGGCGTCGTGGGCGCGAAAGACCTGCGCGCCGAGCCAGGCGCTGATCGCGGTCGTCGCGAGGGTGCCGTTGAGGCGGTCGTCGGGCGGCAGGTTCAGCGTCTCGCCGACGAAGTCCTTGCGGGAGAGCGAGACGAGCACCGGCCACCCGGTCGCGACCATCTCCGGCAGCCGGCGGGTGACCTCGAGCGAGTGCCGGGTGTTCTTGCCGAAGTCGTGGCCGGGGTCGATCAGCACCGACTCGCGGGCGACGCCGAGGGACACGGCCCGCTCGGCGAGGGCGAGCGTGCGCTCGAGGACGTCGGCCATGACGTCCGGGTAGGCGACGCGGTGCGGACGGGTGCGCGGCTCGGCGCCGCCGGCGTGGGTGCACACGATCCCGACGTCGTACTGCGCCGCCACCGCGGCGAGGTCCGGGTCGACCCCGCCCCAGGCGTCGTTGAGGACGTCGGCGCCGGCCTCGCAGACCGCGGCCCCGACCTCGGCGCGCCAGGTGTCGACGCTGATCGCGACCTGCGGCCAGCGCTCGCGCACCGCGGTGACGAACGGGACCACGCGCCGCAGCTCCTCGGCGGTGTCGACCTCGTCGCCCGGCCCGGCCTTCACCCCGCCGATGTCGATGATCCGCGCCCCGGCGTCGACGGCCCGCTCCACGGCGGCGAGCGCGGGCTCGTCGTCGAAGGTGGCGCCCTTGTCGTAGAACGAGTCCGGGGTCCGGTTCACGATCGCCATCACGGCGAGCTCGTCCGCGCCGAACGTGTGGCGACCGAGTCGGAAGGCGGTCACGGGCGGCTCCCTCGGGTGGGAAAGGGTGAGTGCGCTCGGCGGGTCCGTCGGGGTGCCGTGGCACGATCGCCGCGGCAGAGGGAGGCGCCGTGTTCTGGCTGATGGTCGTCGTCGTGGCGGTGGTCGTGTTCGGCACGGCCGCGGTCGCCGCGGGGGTGGGCGGGACGCTCGGCAGCGTCGCCCCGACCCCGCAGCCGCTCGCCGACGTCGAGGGTCCGGTCACGTCCACCGACCTGGCGGAGATCCGCTTCCCGGTCGTCGTCCGCGGCTACCGGATGGACGCCGTCGACGCCGTCCTCGACCGCCTCGCCGACGAGATCGCGACCCGGGACGCCCGGATCCGTGAGCTGGAAGCCGTCCAGGCGGGGAACGCCGCCGAATCCCGGGAAATCGCCGAACCCCGACCGGAGTCCTGAATGCGCCCGATCGAACTGAGCGTCGACATCGACCTGCCCGCCGAGCGGGTGTGGGCCGGCCTGGTCGACTGGGAGAGCCACGCGGAGTGGATGCCGCTCACGCACGTCGAGGTCGTGGGCGGCGGCGCCGGCCACGGTGAGGGCGAGAAGTTCATCGGCTGGACCGGCTTCCGGCCGCTGGCCATTGCCGACCGCATGACGATCACCCGCTGGGACCCGCCGCACCGGCTCGACGTGGTCAAGACCGGTCGGCTGCTCAAGGGCAACGCTTGGTTCGAGGTCCGGTCGCTGGGGGAGCGCCGCAGCCGCGTGGTGTGGTGCGAGGACCTGGTCCCGCCGTTCGGTGCGCCCGGGCGCCTGCTGACGCCGTTCCTGTCGATCGGGACCCGCGCGGTGATCGGCCTGGCCCTGAAGCGGTTCGCGCGCTTCGCCGTCTGCAGCGAGGCCGGCGCGTGAGCGGTGCGGTCGCCGGGCCGGACGGCCGCCGGCGGTGCCCGTGGGGGCTGTCGGCTCCGGACTACGTCGCCTACCACGACACCGAGTGGGGCCGCACCGTCCACGGGGACGACCGGCTCTACGAACGGCTGACACTCGAGGCCTTCCAGTCCGGTCTGTCGTGGCTGACGATCCTGCGCAAGCGCGAGAACTTCCGGGCGGCGTTCGCGAACTTCTCGATCCCCGCTGTCGCCGAGTTCTCCGAGGCCGACGTCGACCGCCTGCTCGCGGACCCGGGCATCGTACGCAACCGCGCGAAGGTACTCGCGGCCCTGCAGAACGCCCGCGCCGCGGCCGAGCTCGGGCCCGGCGGCCTGGACGAGCTGCTCTGGTCCTTCGCCCCGCCGCCGCGCCGGCGGCGCCTCGCCTCCATGGCCGACCTGCCCGCGGTGACGCCGGAGTCGACCGCCATGGCCAAGGCGCTGAAGAAGCGCGGCTTCGCCTTCGTCGGTCCGACGACCGCGTACGCCCTCATGCAGGCGACCGGCATGGTCGACGACCACCTGGCGGGGTGCGAGACCGCGCCCTGACCGGGGGCGGGCCGGTCTCAGCGCCCGGAGAACTCCGGCTTGCGCTTGTTGAGGAAGGCGTCGACCGCGTTCAGGTGGTCCTCGGCCCCGCCGGCCTCCTCGATCAGCTCGTGCTCCTTGGCCAGGACCTCGGCGAGGTCGTGGTCGTGGGCGTAGCGGAGGGCGCGGCGCATCAGGCCGTAGGCACGGGTGGGTCCGGCGGCCAGGCGCTCGGCCAGCGCGGTGACGGTCGGCATGAGGTCGTCGGGGGCGACGACCTGGGTGACCAGGCCGATCTCGAGGGCCTCGGGCGCCTTGACCGTCGGGTTGAGCAGGAGCAACTCGGTCGCCTTGTTCACCCCGACCAGGCGCGGCAGGTGCCAGGACATGCCGGTGTCGGGGCTGAGCGCGATGCCGGCGAAGGCGGTCGTAAAACTCGCCTTCTCCGAGGCGATCCGGAAGTCCGCCGCGAGCGCCAGGGACATCCCCGCCCCGGCCGCGGGCCCGTTGACCGCCGCGATCACGGGCTTGTCCATCTCGGCGAGGAGCCGCGCGATCGGCGCGTAGTGCTCCGGGACGACGGAGAATCGCTCCTTCGCCGACTTGGTCGAGTCGATCTCCGCGAGGTCCTGCCCGACGCAGAAGCCCCGGCCGGCGCCGGTCAGGACCACGGCGCGCACGGCGGGGTCCTCCGCGATCGACTTCAGCGCGTCGAGCAGCAGGAGCCGCGCCAGCAGGTTCAGCGAGTTGAAGCTCTCCGGCCGGTTCAGGGTGACGGTGGCGACACCGCCGTCGGTGGAGACCAGAACGGGATCGGACATCGAGCGCACCCCTGACAGACGTCGGTGTCGGACGGCGGAACGGCCCGAGCCTAGTGGCCCGGTGCGGGCCCGGATCGGGCTCGCGGAGGGCCCGGGGCGCGCCGGAGGGGGGTGAGCGCACCGGGTCGGTCGGTGCATCAGAGATAATGGAGATCAACGACGCGGCGTTTCATCGCCCGCGGGCTCGCCCGCCGGGCGGTCGACATCGACGAATACCTTGAGGAGCGAGCATGGCGGCCATGAAGCCACGGACCGGCGACGGCCCGTTGGAGGTCACCAAGGAGGGTCGCGGCATCGTCATGCGTGTCCCGCTGGAGGGTGGCGGCCGGCTGGTCGTCGAGCTGTCGGCCGACGAGGCCGGTGCCCTCGGTGAGGCCCTGAAGGGCGTCGTTTCCTAATCCGCTCGTCGCACCCGTCCGCGCGGCCGAAGGAGAACCATGGCCCGTCCGGCCGTGCACGTCGTTGTCGGTAAGCCCCTGGTCAGCGGGGGTGCCGACGTTCTTGCCGTCCCGATCTCGCAGGGTCCGGACGGCCCGGTCGCCGGCCCCGGCCTGGCGGCCGCCGGCTCCGCCCTCGGGCTCGACCTGCTGGCGCTCGCGCGCCGCGAGAAGGCCCGGGGCGACGCGGCGGAGATCGTCGCGATCCCGCTGACGGACCCGGCCGCCCCGGCCGAGCAGGTCCTGCTCGTCGGCACCGGGGACGGCAGCCCGACGGCGCTGCGCCGCGCCGGCGCCGCCCTGGCACGCCGCGTGCGGTCGCGGGAGCGCCTCGCCACCTCCGTCGTGGCCGGCGCGGGCCCGGACGGCGTCCGCGCCTTCACCGAGGGCCTGGTCCTGGGCTCGTACGCGTTCTCCCTGCGCGGGGACACGCCGAACGCGAACGGGGCGGCCCCGAAGCGTGACCACGTCGGCGCGGTCGACCTGCACGTCGACGGGCGCCGGGCCGGGGCCGCGGGCCCGGCCGTCGAGCGCGGCCTCCGCACCGCGGACGCGGTCTGCCTCGCGCGTGACCTCGCGAACACCCCGTCCGCCGAGAAGACCCCGGCGTGGCTCGCCGCCCAGGCGAAGAAGATGGCCGGCCGCGCGGGTCTCGACGTCGAGATCTGGGAGCCGGCCGACCTCGAGGCCGGCGGGTTCGGCGGCATCCTCGCGGTCGGGGCGGGCTCGTCCCGCGGGCCCCGGTTGATCCGCCTGGAGTACACGCCCGCGGACGCGCCGGCCGGTGCCGCGCTGCCGCACGTCGTCCTCGTCGGCAAGGGCATCACCTTCGACTCCGGCGGCCTGTCGCTCAAGCCCAGCGACGGCATGGTCGCCATGAAGGCCGACATGGCCGGCGGCGCCGCGGTGATCGGCGCGATGTCGGCGCTGCGGGCGCTCGGCGTCGGCGTCCGGGTCACCGGCCTGGTCGCGGCGGCCGAGAACCTCCCGTCCGGGTCGGCCTTCCGCCCCGGTGACGTCATCACCCACTACGGCGGCACGACCGTCGAGGTGCTCAACACCGACGCCGAGGGTCGGCTGGTCCTGGCCGACGCTCTGGCCTACGCCGACGCGAACCTCGACCCCGACGTGATCGTCGACCTCGCGACGCTCACCGGAGCCGCGACCCTCGCGCTGAGCCGTCGCATGGCGGCGCTGTTCACCCCCGACGACCGGCTCGCCAAGGCCCTGCTCGCCGCCTCCGACGCCGGGGGCGACCGCCTGTGGCGGATGCCGCTGGTCGACGAGTACCTACCGGCGCTGGACTCGCCGGTCGCCGACCTCGCCCACGTCCCCCACCAGCAGCACCGCAAGGTGCAGGGCGGGGCGATCACCGCGGCGCTGTTCCTGCGGGAGTTCGTCGGCCGGCGCCCGTGGGCCCACATCGACATGGCCGGCCCCGGCAAGATCGACGGCGACGAGCACGAGAACACCAAGGGCGGCACCGGCTACGGCGTCCGGCTCCTGCTCCGCTGGCTCGAGGCGTACCCCGCGAAGGCTCGCACGCGCTAGGTGCTGCTCATTCCCGAAAGCGCACTACGCCACGTCTGAACGCAAAATGCGTGTGTCGTACTGCGCTTTCGGGGGTCGAAGGCACCCGTCAGCGCGCGGGCCGCTTCGTCGCGGCGAGGAGGCCGGTGCCGATCGGGAGCAGGACGGGGGCGAAGTCCTCGCTCTCGACGAGGCTCTGACCGAGTTCGCGCATGGCCGCAGCGCCGCGGCCGGTCGGGTCGGCGAAGACGACGACACCGCCGTCGCGGAGCAGGCGGGGGGCCTCACGGGAGAAGTCGGCGTAGGAGAGCGGGTCCGCGCAGACCGACATCAGGTCGTAGCCGCCGTCGGTGAGGCGGGGGAGGACCTCGATCGGGCGGCCCGCGATGAGGCGCGCGCGGTTCGCGGGGACGCCGGCCTCGGCGTAGGCGGTGCGGGCGGTGCGCTGGTAGTCCGGGTCCGGGTCGACCGAGGTCAGCACCCCGTCCGGGCGCATGCCGCGCAGCAGCCAGATGCCGGTGACGCCGGTGCCGGTGCCGACCTCGACCACCGAGCGGGCGTCCAGGAGGGCGGCGAGGAAGCGCAGTGCCGCCCCGGCGGCCGGCGGGAGCACCGGCAGACCGTTCTCGGCGGCGCGGGCGCGTGCGGCCCGCAGGACGTCGTCCTCGGCGAGAAAGGCATCGGCCAGGGCGGCCGTCGCCTGGGCGTCGAGGTGCTCGGTGCCGATGCCCGCCATGAAACTTCCTCGCGCTTGTGGGCCGTTCGTGGTCTGCAGCCTACTGACCTGGGCAGGAACGATCTGCAGGGCGCGCGCGTTGTGTTGCTACCGGGCCGATCCCGCGCTCACAGGCCGCGCACAGAGCGGCACGCCAGGGTGGGACTCCGCGTCCGGAGAAGGAGATCACGGTGGACACAGCCCGGCCAGCTCCCGGCGGTGGAGCCGCGCAGGGTGACTGGGTGCCCCCCAGTTGGGAGGAGATCGTCCGGACGCACTCCGCGCGGGTGTACCGGCTCGCCTACCGCCTGGCGGGGAACCAGCACGACGCCGAGGACCTGACGCAGGAGGTTTTCGTCCGCGTGTTCCGTTCGCTGTCGACCTACCAGCCGGGGACGTTCGAGGGGTGGCTGCACCGCATCACCACGAACCTGTTCCTTGACATGGTCCGGCGCCGGCAGCGGATCCGGTTCGAGGGCTTCCCGGAGGACGCGCACGAGCGTCTGCCCGGCCGTGAGCCCTCGCCGCAGCAGCTGATCGACGACCAGGGCTTCGACGCCGACATCCAGTACGCGCTCGACCAGCTGCCGCCGGAGTTCCGCGCCGCCGTCGTCCTCTGTGACATCGAGGGCCTGTCCTACGAGGAGATCGCGGCCACGCTCGGTATCAAGCTGGGCACGGTCCGCAGCCGTATCCACCGGGGACGGGCGCAGCTGCGCGCCGCGCTGGAGCACCGTCAGGCCGCCACCGGCCGGCCCGCGGCCCTGGAGGTCGCGACGTGAACCACCTCGGAGACCGGCTCGCCGCCTACGTGGACGGCGAGCTGCCGCGCGTGACGCGGGAGCTGATCTCCGCGCATCTGCTGATGTGCAGTAGCTGCCGGGCGGCCGTGGAGGCCGAGTCCCGCACGAAGTCGGGTCTGACGCGCCTGTCGGCGCCGGACCCGTCCGCGAACCTGATGGGCGCGCTGCTCGACCTCGCGGCCCCCGGGGAGCCGTTGCCACCGCGCCGCCGCCCGCTCGGCGCGGAACCGGCTCCCCGGCCCGTCCCGGTCGGCAAGCCCGTCCGTGTCGCGTTCCTCGGGGTGGCCGAGCCGGCGATCCCGTACGCGACGCGGGGCTCGCGGGTGCGCCGGTCGCTGCTCGCGGCCGGGGCGATGGGGATCGCCGCGGTGAGCCTGGCGTCGGCGCACGCCCAGAACGCCGGGAACCCGGCCCCACCCGGCGGGAGCTCGTTCGCCCAGGTGGTGGGGCCCCAGTCCCCGGGCTCGGAGCCCGCCCCGCACGTGTTCCCGGCCCCGAGCGTCGTGCCCCAGGTGGAAGGTCCGCCCGGCGTCGAGGTGTTCTACGGGCACACCCACACCGTCCGCTGATCGTCCGAACGGGTCGCTTGGGCGACTGAGCGTGACCGGACCGCTGACGAGCGCACTTTCCCGGTCTACCCTGTGGGCGGCTCCCGGTCTGCCCGGCGGGAGCGGGTAGGAGAGATCACGTGTTGGACATCAGTGGCTGGGAGTTCATGACTCTCGGCGTCATCGCCGTGATCGTCTTCGGCCCGGACAAGCTGCCCAAGTTCGCGGCGGACGCCGCCAAGCTGATGAAGCAGGTCCGGGGATACGTGAACGGCGCCAAGGACGAGCTCACCCGTGAGCTCGGGCCGGAGTTCGCCGACGTGAAGGTCTCCGACCTGACCCCGCGCGGGATGATGAAGAAGGCGCTGGGCCCGGACGACCCGTTCGAGGAGCTCCGCCAGACCATCGACATCCGCAAGGACGTGGATCAGTTCCGCGATCTCCGCAACCCCATGCAGTTCGGGGCGCCGAAGCAGGAGGAGGAGTCGCGGACCCAGAGCAAGGCCGACGACGCGTCCAGCACCTCGGCGATCGGCAAGCGGCAGGTCGAGGCCGCCCGCGCCGCCAACGCCGCCGCGAGCTCCAACGGTTCCACGAGTCGCGCGGCCGCCCCGATGGCCAACGGCGCCACGAACGGTGCCGCGAACGGTGTCGGTCCGCGGGCGTCACGGGTGCTCGCGGAGAACGAGATCCCGCCGATCGACCTCGACGCGACCTGAGGTCTAGCGACCGACCGGGGTGAGCCCGAGCGACCGGCCGGCGAGACCGCGGGAGCGGTGTCCGAGCCGGGTCGCGATCGAGCGCAGGACCTGCGAGGCGGGTGCCTCGGGGTCGGCGACGGCCAGCGGCTTGCCCTCGTCGCCGCCCTCGCGCAGGCGCGGGTCGAGGGGGATCTCGCCGAGGACGGGGATGTCGTGCCCGAGCAGGCGCCCCAGTCCCTCGGCGACGCGGCGGCCACCGCCGCTGCCGAAGATCTCCAGGCGGTGCTCCTTGCCCTCCGCGGTGCAGTGCGGGCAGGGCAGGTAGGACATGTTCTCGACCACGCCGGCGATCTGCTGGTGGGTCTGCGTCGCGATCGAGCCGGCGCGCTCGGCCACCTCGGCGGCGGCCTGCTGCGGCGTCGTCACGACGAGGATCTCGGCGGTCGGCACGAGCTGCGCGATCGAGATCGCGATGTCGCCGGTGCCCGGGGGCAGGTCCATCAGCAGGACGTCGAGGTCGCCCCAGAAGACGTCGGCGAGGAACTGCTGCAGCGCCCGGTGGAGCATCGGGCCACGCCACACGACGGGGGTGTTGCCCTCGACGAACATGCCGATGGAGATGACCTTCACGCCGTTCGCGGACGGCGGCATGATCATGTTCTGGACCTGCGTGGGCCGGCCGTTGGCGCCGAGCATGCGGGGGATCGAGTGGCCGTAGATGTCGGCGTCCAGGACGCCGACGTTCAGGCCGTCGGCCGCCATCGCCGCGGCGAGGTTCACCGTGACCGAGGACTTGCCGACGCCGCCCTTGCCGGAGGCCACCGCGTAGACGCGGGTCATCGAGCCGGGCCGCGAGAACGGGATCTCCTTCGCCGGGACACCGCCGCGGAGCTTGGTCTGCAGCTCCTCGCGCTGCTCGGCGGTCATCACGTCGAGCGTCAGACGGACGTCGGTGACACCGGGCACCTTGGTGACCGCGGCGGTGACGTCGCGGGTGATGGTGTCGCGCAGCGGGCAGCCGGCGACGGTGAGCAGCACCGTGACGGAGACCACACCGTCGGCGGCGACGTCGACGGCCGCCACCATGCCCAACTCCGTGATCGGCTTGTGGATCTCGGGGTCGTTGACGGTGGCCAGTGCGGCGCGGACGGCCTCGACCGACGGTGCAGAAGACATGCCCGCATCGTATGTCCCGCTACTCGGTCGCGCGTTCGGCGCGGGCCCTCCGGTCGCGTTCGTCCAGGTCGTCGAGCATGCGGCCCAACTCCGAGCGCAGGAAGTCACGGGTCGCGACCTCGCCCAACGAGTTACGCATCGCGGCGATCTCGCGCGTCAGGTACTCGGTGTCGGCGATGTTCCGCTCGGTCCGTGTGCGGTCCTGCTCGTAGGTGACGCGGTCGCGGTCGGCCTGCCGGTTCTGCGCGAGCAGGATCAGCGGCGCCGCGTACGAGGCCTGCAGCGAGAGCATCAACGTCAGGAAGATGAACGGGTAGTCGTCGAACCGCCAGTCGCCCGGCAGGACCGTGTTCCACACGAACCAGGTCACGACGAACACGGTCATGTAGCCGATGAACTTCCACGTGCCGAGGAAGCGGGCGAAGCGCTCGGCGAACGCGGCGAAGGTCTCGGCGTCCCACTGGGGTCGCTTCGGCAGCCGCCCCGGCTGACGGGGCTGGTCCAGTCGGTCGCGCGGCTCGCGCCAGTCAGGAGCCATGGCGCTTCCTCGGCCGGTAGACGCGGATCTCGCCGGTGGTGTCCGGGCTGAAGGAACGGCCTTCGGCCCCGGCGTCGTCCTCGTCGGGCTCCTCGGCGGTCTCGGCGTTGCGCCAGTCCTCCGGCAGCAGATGGTCGAGGACGTCGTCGACGCTGATGACGCCGACGAGGCGTCGCTGCGCGTCGACGACGGGGGCCGCGACCGCGTTGTAGGTCGCGAGGTAGCTGGCGACGTCGGAGAGCATCGTCTCCGGGCGCAGCGTCTTGAGTTCCTTGTCGAGCACCGAGGACACGAGGTCGCCGGGCGGGGTGCGCAGCAGGCGCTGGAAGTGGACGGCGCCGAGGAACTTCCCGGTCGGGGTCTCGAGCGGGGCGCGGCAGACGTAGACCAGCGCCGCCATCGCCGGCGTCAGCTCCGGGTTGCGGATCGCCGCGAGCGCCTCGGCCACGGTCGCGGTCGGCGGCAGGATCACCGCCTCGGTCGTCATCAGACCGCCGGCGCTGTGGTCGGCGTAGCTGAGCAGCTGCCGGACCGGCGCGGCTTCCTCCGGCGCCATCATCTCGAGCAGCTTCTCGGCCTCGTGGGTCGGCAGGTCGCCGAGGAGGTCCGCGGCGTCGTCGGGCTGCATCGCCTCGAGGACGTCGACCGCGCGCTGCTCGTCGAGGAGGCCGACGATCTCGACCTGATCCTCCTCCGGGAGTTCTTCGAGGACGTCGGCGAGCTTGTCGACGTCGAGCGCCGAGGCGACCTGGGCGCGGCGCTCGGGCTTGAGGTCGTGCAGGACGTTCGCGAGGTCGGCGGGGCGCAGGTTCTCGAACGCGGCGAGCATGTTCGCCGCGGCCTGGGTCGACTGCCCGGCCGTCAGGCCCTCGACGCTGTCCCAGGCGACGGTCAGGGTCTCGCCGCGCCGGCGCAGCTTGCCGCCGCCGCCCTTGCGGACGTGCACCTTCGACAGGACCCAGTCGAGGTTGCGGGTCATCTCCATGCCGATGTCGATGACCGTGACCTCGTCGCCGGTGGCGGTGAGCCGGACCTTGCGGTCCAGCAGTTCCGCGAGCACCAGCGTCTCGTCGTTGCGCTGCTCGAAGCGGCGCAGGTTGACCACGCCGGTCGTGATGACCTGGCCGCGGTCCATCGAGGTGACCCGGCCCATCGGCACGAAGATCGGGCGGCGCATGCCCACCTCGACCACGAGGCCGACCACGCGCGTGACCTCCCCGGCGGGCCGCAGTGCCGCGACGGCGTCGCGGACGCGTCCCACCTGGTCACCACGGGGGTCGAAGACGGCCAGCCCGGCGAGCCGGGAGACGAAGACCCGTGTGGCGGCACCGGACATGCGTGCCTCCCCGCGGGTTGGGCGCGCCGTCGCCGCGCATGGACGCAGCGCCTGGACCTGCGCATACGGAACGTTCGGCCCAGGTTATCCGCCCGCACGCGGCCCGCGGCGCAGCGCGGGGCGCGTCCGGCACGAATAATCGCCCGGATGGACTCCCGCCACGCCCGCGCGGACCTCGTGGTCCTCGGTGTCGCGGTGGCGGCGGTGTCGACCTCGGGGCCGATGATCGCCGCGATCGGCGCCCCGGCGCTGGCGATCGCGTTCTGGCGCAACGCGATGGGATCGGCCGCGATCGGGGCCGCCGCGGTGGTCCGCCCGGCCGTCCGCGCGCAGTACCGGGCGCTGACGCGGCGTGAGATCCGCCTGATCACCGTGTCCGGGCTGCTGCTCGGGGTCCACTTCCTGTGCTGGACGCCCAGCCTGACCTACACGACGGTGGCCTCGGCGACCGCGCTCGTGTGCGCCCAGCCGGTCTGGGCCGCGCTCGGCTCCCGGCTGCTCGGGCGGCCGGTCTCGCGGCAGACCTGGTGCGGCATCGCGCTCGCCCTCGCCGGCGTCCTGCTGCTGACCGGCGCCGACCTCGCCGTCTCCGGCCGCGCAGTCTGGGGTGACGTGCTCGCGATCGCCGGCGGGATGCTCGCCGCCGCCTACACGACCGCGGGGGAGGAGGTCCGGCGCACCGTCTCCACGCCGGTCTACACCTCGCTCTGCTACGGCGTGGCCGCGGCGTCGACGCTGGTCGTGTGCCTGGCGGCTCGCGTCGACCTCGGCGGGTACGACGGCGAGACCTGGCTGCGGATCGCCGCGCTCACCCTGACCGCGCAACTGCTCGGGCACACGATGTTCAACCGGGTCGTGGGGCGCGTCGGCGCCACCGTGGTCTCGACGGCGATCCTGCTCGAGGTGCCGCTGGCCGCGATCCTCGCCGCGGTCTTCCTCGACCAGGCCCCACCCGGGACCGCCCTCCCGGCCGGTCTGCTGCTGCTCGCGGGCGTCTACGTCGTCGTCCGCGCCGAGGGACAGGCGCGGGCGGAGCAGCAACCGAACCTCCCTGTGGACTGAGTCACAATCCGTGCCGGACCTGGGCGTTCGGGCCCATCGATGGTTGCGGGGAGATTGGGGCCGCTCCGAGCCCGGCCGTTAGGCTGCGCCGCAGTCGCCCCCGGTCCCGTTTTCGAGAAGGTGCAGCGTCCAATGGCCGAAACTGCGAACCTCCGCCCGCGCCGGTCCTGCCTGGCGGTGCCCGGCAGCAGCCCGAAGATGCTCGGCAAGGCGCAGGGCCTGCCCGCCGACATGGTCTTCCTCGACATCGAGGACTCGGTCGCGCCGCTCGCGAAGCCCGAGGCGCGCAAGAACATCGTCGCCGCGCTCAACGAGGGCGACTGGGGCAACAAGGTCCGCACCGTCCGCGTCAACGACCTGACGACGTCGTGGACCTACCGCGACGTCATCGAGGTCGTCGAGGGCGCGGGTGCGAACCTCGACTGCATCATGCTGCCGAAGGTCCAGACCGCCGAGCAGATCGTCACGCTCGACACCCTGCTCACGCAGATCGAGAAGACGATGGGCTTCGAGGTGGGCCGGATCGGCATCGAGGCGCAGATCGAGAACGCGCTCGGCCTGTGCAACGTCGACGCGATCGCGGCGGCCTCGCCCCGCGTCGAGACGATCATCTTCGGCCCGGCCGACTTCATGGCCTCGATCAACATGAAGTCGCTCGTCGTGGGTGAGCAGCCCCCCGGTTACGACGTCGGCGACGCGTACCACTACATCCTCATGCGGATCCTCATGGCGGCCCGCGCGCACGACAAGCAGGCCATCGACGGTCCGTACCTGCAGATCCACGACGTCGACGGCTACCGCCGCGTCGCCGGCCGGTCCGCCGCTCTCGGCTTCGACGGCAAGTGGGTCCTGCACCCCGGTCAGGTCGAGGCGGCGAACGAGGTGTTCTCGCCGTCGCAGGAGGACTACGACCACGCCGAGCTCATCCTCGACGCGTACGAGTACTACACCTCCGAGGCCGGCGGTAAGCGCGGTGCGGTCATGCTCGGCGACGAGATGATCGACGAGGCGTCCCGCAAGATGGCGCTCGTCGTCGCCGGCAAGGGCCGCGCGGCCGGGTTCTCCCGGACCTCGAAGTTCGAGCCGCCCGCCGAGTGAGCCACGACGCCGCGATCGAGGAGCACCTCCGCTCACAGGCCGCGGCGTGCGGCGACATCGGGTCGCCGATGTACGAGGCGCTGCTGACCTTCGCCGCGGACGACTTCGCGGCCGGGGGACCGGTCGCGGCGGTGTGCGCGGACTGGACGGGTGACCCCAGCCCCGCCGTGCTCGCGCTGCGGCTGGTGGGCACCGTGCACCGGTTCGCGCTCGCCGGCGAGGCACCGGAGCTCGCGCGGTTCTACCCGAGCGTCGCCGGTGCGGACGTCGCGCCGTTCGAGCCCGACGCGGCGTGGGCGGCGTTCCGGGACGTCCTGGCGTCGCGGCCGGACGACGTCCGCGCGGGCCTGGTCTCGCCGCCGCAGACGAACGAGGTCGGCCGCTCGGCGTTGCTGATCGGCGGGTTGCTCGCGCTGCGCGCGCGGGTCGACCTCCCGGTGCGGCTGGTCGAGATCGGGGCCTCCGCGGGGCTGAACCTGCGCCCGGACCTCGTCCGCATCGACCTCGGCGAAGGCCGCGGGATCGGGCCCGTCGACTCGCCAGTGACGCTCCGTCAGCCGTGGGAGGGCGAGCTCCCGCCCCTGGACCGTCCGCTCGAGATCGTCGAGCGGATCGGCACCGACCTCGATCCGGTGGACGTCGCCACCGAGGCCGGTCGGCTGCGTCTGCTCTCCTACGTCTGGCCCGACCAGGTGGAGCGGTTCGAACGCCTGCGCGGTGCTCTCGCCCTCGCGGACGCCGTGCCCGTGCCGGTGCGCCGCGAGAGCGCCGTGGACACCGTCGCGGGCCTGGAGCCCGTGCCCGGCGCCGTGACGGTCGTCTGGCACTCGGTGATGCAGCAGTACCTCCCGGCCGAGGTGCGGGCGGGGCTCGAGGCCGCCTTCGACGCCCTCGGCTCCCGCGCGAGCGCGGACGCCCCGGTGGCGCGGCTGTCCTTCGAGGGCCGCCCCCGCACCGTGCCGCCGGGGGTGGAGTTCGCCCTCACGCTGCAGTCCTGGCCCGCCGATGACCCCGACGCCCCCGCGTCGCTCCACCTCGCCTCCGGCCACCCCCACGGCGACTGGGTCACCTGGCACCCCCGCCCCCTGCACTGGAGATGACATCTCTTGTGCAGTGCACAAGAGATGTCATCTCCACGGCCGGGCGGGTCGGTGGAGATGACATCTCCACCGGTGGTCAGGTGCGGGCGCCGTCGACGACGGTCATCAGCGCCAGGGCGCGGCGCTGGAACTCGAGGTGCCGCATCCGTCCAGCCGAAGACGGCCGGCGCGGACCGGGGACAGGGCGGCGACGGGCGCTGGGGCAGGATGTCCCGCGACATCGACGCAGCAGGAGGACGCGGGACATGCAGTTCGGGCGGACGTACGAGGAGTTCGAGGTCGGCGCGGTCTACAAGCACTGGCCAGGAAAGACCGTCACGGAGTACGACGACCACCTGTTCTGTCTGCTCACGATGAACCACCACCCGCTCCACATGGACATCAACTACGCCGAGAACACGACGGACTTCGGCAAGAACGTGGTGGTCGGGAACTACATCTACTCCCTGCTGCTCGGCATGTCCGTCGAGGACGTCTCCGGCAAGGCGATCGCGAACCTGGAGATCTCCTCGCTGCGGCACGTCGCGCCGACGTTCCACGGCGACACGATCTACGGCGAGACGACCGTCCTCGGCAAGAACATGACCTCGAAGCCGGACCGCGGGGTCGTCGAGGTCGAGACCATCGGCTACAAGCAGGACGGCACGATCGTCTGCATCTTCCGTCGCAAGGTCATGGTGCCGACGCAGGAGTACCTCGACGCTCGCGGCGGGGACCAGCCCGGCCGGCCGACCCCGATTCCGCGGGAGAAGTGAGCCGGTCCGCCTGAGTCGCGCGACAAGCGGTAGCAAGGCGGTCACACTGGGAGGGTCCGTCCCGAAGCGAACGTTCGGAGCTCGCCCTGCGTCCTCGGTGCATGCGTCCCTCGGCGGTGACCGCTGTGCTCCCGGGCGTGCTCGCTGCCGTACTCGCGCTGGCGGGCTGCAGTTCCGACGGCCCGTCGGCGGACGCGGCCCGGGCCGGGGCGACGAGCACCGCGGCACCGAGTGACCCGGCGGTCACCCCGACCGCGAGTCCGGCGCTGCGCTGGCAGAAGCTGCCGGCGCCCCCGCTCAGCCCCCGCACGGGCGTGATCGCCGTCGCCGTCGCCGACCGTCTGCTGGTGGTCGGCGGCGACGACGGCCCGCCGTGCCCGCCGAACGCGGACTGCGCGGCGACCCCGGCCCCGCTCCGCGACGGCGCCGTCTACGACGCCGCCGCCGGCGAGTGGACGACGCTCCCCGAGGCGCCGCTCGGCCTGCTCAACCAGTTCCCGTCCACCGTGGCCGGGGACGTGCTCTACGTCCTCACCGACACGGCTCTGGTTTCCTTCGACGCCGCGGCGAACGCCTGGGACACGCACCCGCTGCCGGCGACCGACCGCCGGGACGTCCGGCTCGCCGCGCTCGGGAACCGCGTCGCGGCGGTCGCCGGGGAACGCGTCGAGGAGACCAGCGGCGAGGACGCGGCTGACGAGATCTTCGACCCCGCGACGGACACGTGGTCGCGGCTGCCGGTCGACCCGCTCGGCCCGAGCTTCGACCGAGTGCTGACCGACACCCCGGCCGGCGCCGTGCTCACCGCGAAGGAGAGCGTGGAGGCGCCGGGGTCCACCGCCCCGCCGATCGTGCGGGCGGCGCTCCTCGACCCGGACCTGACGACCTGGACGCGACTGCCGGACAGCGAGCTCATCGGTGGTTACCGCTGGGCGTGGACGGGGGAGCGCATGGTCGACCCCACCCTCGGCGAGGCCGACGGCGGCGCCGTGGACAACTGGGGCCGGAGCCTGCCCTACGGCGGCACGTTCGACCCGGCGACCCAGACCTGGGGCCGCTTCGTCGAGGCGCCCGACGCCTACTCCGGGGGCTGGGCGGTCGAGGCGCTCGGCGGGCCGGTGTCGGCCTCCGGTGGCTGGCTCTACGACGACCGCACCGCGGAGTGGTCCGTCCTCACCGCGCCCGACGGGGCACCGGGGCTGCCCGGCGCCGCGGTGTGGGTCGGGGACACCCTCTACGTGGTCGGCGGCCAGTTCGACGGCCGCTCCGGCTCGGCCGCGCTCACGGCGGACGTCTGGGCGCTCACCGTCGACGGCACCGACTGACAGACCGTCAGGTCGGTCGTCAGGTCTGCCTGGTCCACGCCATCGAGTGGACCGTCCGCCCGGCGGCGCGGGCGCGGCGCCCGTACTTGGTCTCGGGCACCTCGGGGGCCGGAATCTCCTGCAGGGCCGGGATGTCCGCCGTCGTCTCACGCACCGACCCGGCGTAGGTGTCGTTGTCGATGACGACGTGGAGCACACCGCCCGGGCGCAGCAGTTCGGTGATCCGCGCGAGCACGGTCGGCCGCAGCAGCCGGCGGGCGGCGTGCCGCCGTTTCGGCCACGGGTCGGGGTGGAACGCCTGCACGAGCTCCAGCGAACTCGGCGTCAGAGCCGGGAGCAGCGCCGTGACATCCGCGGGGAGAACCCGCACGGTCCCGTCGTCGAGGCCGGCGTCGACGAGGGCGTCCATCGCCCGCAGCTGACCGGGGGAGTGGACGTCGACGCCGAGCACCCGGGCGTCGGGTCGGGCCTGGGCGAGCGCGAGGAGCGACTCCCCGTACCCGAAGCCGATGTCGAGCACGGTCGGTGCCCAGGCCGCGGCGGTCGCGGGGTTGGGGAGCGCGAGCGCGGCGGCGCGCTCGGCGAGCCGGGCGCGGTGCTCGTCGGACATCCGGCCGCGGTTGCGCCAGCTGCGCGGCTGGAACGGCCCCGGGGGCGGCGGGCCCGGGGTGGAGACGCTGGGGCTCACGCGGGCAGCACTCCCCAGGAGCTCAGGGTGTCGATCAGCCCGGGGACGACGTCGAGCTGCAGGAGTTCGGCGCGGCTGACCCACCGCACGGCGTCGGCGTCGTCGCCGGCGACGAGGTCGCCGCCGAGCGGGGCGCACGCGTAGTCGCGGACGTCGAAGACGAGGTCGCCGGCCGGGATCTCGACCGTCCCGACGCGGACGCCGACCGCCACGATCAGGCCCGTCTCCTCCAGCACCTCGCGGCGGACCGCGTCGAGGTCGCTCTCGGCGCCCTCGACCCGCCCACCCGGCAGGGACCAGCGCCCGGCGCCCGGCGGGTTGACCCGGCGCACCACGAGCAACCGGTGGTCGTCGTCGTGGACGACGGCCCCGACGCAGGGCACGCGGACGGTTCGCAGCACCCGGTCACTGTAGGCGGCGACGGAGGCGGGCACCGGTGGTGCCGGAAACGCGGACGGTTGACGACGCAGCGTTGCGGGGAGGAGCGTGGGGTCATTCCACGTCGTGCCCGTCCGGGCGGAACTGGGGGTGCTCAGCGGTGAGCGGCCACCCCTCCTGCGCGCGCTGCGGCCGCCCCGTCCGGGCCCCGGGCATCTGGTCGAACTCCTGGCGCTGCGAGGTGCACGAGGACGTCGAGCCGCTCGCTCCCGTCGGCCTGCCCACCCGGGAGCGCATCGAGCGCGAACTCCACGCGGGTCCGTCCCCGGACGTGCCGTTCTGGCTGCCGTGGCCGCTCCCGACCGGGTGGCTCGCCACCGGCATCACGCACGCCGGCGACGACCGCCACGGCGTGCGCGCGACCGCGGTCGCCTTCACCGGTCCGAATCCGGTCGGCGGACCGGCCGATCTCGTGATCGTCGCCGAGGAGCCGGGGGTCGGCCTGGGAGCGCGCTGCGCGGGCCTGGCCGGTCCCGACCCCGGCACCGACATCGCGACGCAGGTTCCGCACGCCAAGATCGCCGCCGCCGGCCACCCGACCGCGCTGTGGTGCGTGCCGGGTGCGCCGGACCGCGCGGTCTACGTCGGGGAGGCGCTCGGGTGCTGGCTCTGGCTGATCCTGACGCCGGCGTCGGCCGGCGCGTTGGTGGCCGACCACATCACGCTGATCGACCTGCGTGACGCCCCGTGCGACCTGGACCTGCCCCTGGGGCCGGCCCTGACGACGTTGCCGAGCGGCCCGGACGGACCCGAGCAGACCTGACGAACTGTCAGGCCGCGACGACCTCGTCGGAGCTCTCGACCGCGGAGGCGGTGTCCTCGGGGGCCTCGGCGGCGGGCTCGATCGCCGGCGACGCCGGCTCCAGGTCCAGCTCGAACCAGACCTGCTTCTCCCCGCCGAACTCGGACCAGCCCCACCGGGCGGCCAGCGCGTCGACGATCATCATCCCGCGGCCGTGGGTGCTGTCCGGCGCCGCGCGACGCAGCCGCGGCGGCTCGCCGCCCCGGGCGTCGTGGACCTCGACCCGCAGGGTCGAGCCCTCCTGCTTCGCGACCATCCGCATCGGCTGCGCGCCGTAGCGCAAGGCATTGGTGACGAGCTCGCTGACGAGGAGCGGCGCAACGCCGCCGTCCTCCGGCATACCCCAGCGCTGCATGCACGCGCTGATCAGGTTCCGTGCCCGCTCGACCTCACCCGGGTCGTTGCGCAGGGCAGTGCGAAGCTCCACCGGTTGTCTTTCCTTCCGCGCCGCTCAAGGAACTCGTTCATGGTGCCGGGGTGTGGAGCGCGGCGCAGGCGCTTGTCCGAATCGGTACCCGAACGGCCGAGACCACATCGGACCAAAAGAGATCGTCACGGGAGGGTCGAGATGAAATCGATCATGAGACGGGCGAAGGCCTCAGGTGCCTGCACCGCGGGGGAGTGCGCGGCGTCGGCGATCACCTCGTGCCGGGCGCCCAACCGCGCGGCCATGGCGGCCTGCTCGGCGGGCGGCCAGATGAAGTCGTCCTCGCCGTAGGCGACCAGCAACGGGACGCCGGTGGCGGCGAGATCGGCGCTGCGGTCCGGGGTGTCGAGCAGGATCGTCGCCATCCCGATCAGGCTCGCCTTCGCCGAGGAGCGGAAGCGGCGGCCCATGAAGTCGACGACGTCGCTGCCGACGCCGGTGTACTCGTCGTTCGCCTCGGCCATCGAGGAGATGAACGTCCAGATCTCCGGGAGCTCCATCTCGGCCAGCAGCTCGAGGAACATCTGACACCGCGTCGCCTCCGGCCCGGCGATCGCGCCGGGGCCCGAGCACAGCAGGGTCGCCGACCGGATCGCGGCCGGGTCCTCGATCACCGCGGCACGGACGGCGAGGCCGCCGAACGAGTGCCCGACGAGGTGGACCGGGCCGTCCTCGAGGGCGCGGGCGACGGCGACGACGTCCGCGCCGAGGGCCTCGATCGTGTACGCCGCGGGGTCGTCGGGGCCGGGCGTCTCGAACTGGCCGCGTTGGTCCACCGCCACGGCCCGGTACCCGGCGCTCGCCAGCGGCTCCAGGGCGGTGATGAAGTCCTCCTTCGACCCGGTGAAGCCGGGGACGAGCAGGACGGTGGCGGCCGCCGCGGCGCCGTCCGGGGGCGTGGCGTCGTGCACCGCGAACGGGCCGCGGTCGGTGTCGAGGAGGTAGGCCTTCGCGCAGTCCGGCAGGCGCAGGTGGGGAGGTGTGCTCACGGGCGGTCACGTTAGTCCGGTCACAGTGCGCGGCGTGTCGGTGTGATCCACGTCGGCGTGCGGTTCGGGCGCTATCCGACGTAATGTCCGGGCGGCAGAATGTGGGGGGTGACCCGGACCCTTGCCGTCGCCAACCAGAAGGGCGGCGTCGCGAAGACCACGACCGTGGTCTCGCTCGGGGCCGCCCTGAACGAGTTCGGCCGTCGTGTCGTCGTCGTGGACCTCGACCCCCAGGCGTGCCTGACGTTCTCCCTCGGGCTCGACCCGGACTCGCTGCAGCTCTCGGTGCACGATGTGCTGCTCGGGCGGGTCCCGGCGAAGACCGCCCTGCACCCGGTCGCGGACGGGTTCGACCTGCTGCCGGCGACGATCGACCTCGCCGGGTCCGAGGCGCTGCTGATGACGCGTACGGGCCGGGAGTTTGCGCTGCGCTCGGCCCTCGCGGAGCTCGCCGCCGACTACGACGTGATCCTGCTCGACGCCCCGCCGGCGCTCGGGGTCCTCACGCTGAACGCACTCACCGCGGCCGACTACGTCCTGATCCCGCTGCAGTGCGAGACCCTCTCGCACCGCGGGGTCGGTCAGTTGCTCGACACCGTCGGTGACGTCCAGCGGATCACCAACCGCGACCTCAGGGTGCTCGGCGTCCTGCCGACGCTCTTCGACGGCCGCACGACGCACTCGCGCGCGGTCATCGCGGACGTGGCGCAGCGCTACGGCGTCGCGGTGCTGGAGCCGCCGATCCCGCGCTCCATCCGGTTCGCGGAGGCGCCGGCGGCCGGCAAGTCCGTGCTGTCGACGGCGAAGTCGTCCAGCGGCGCCCAGGCCTACCGCGAACTCGCGGACCGGCTGATCAAGGACGGGGTGCTCTGAGGCGTCCGGGCCTCGGAGCGAGAGAAGGGTGAGCGCATGAGCGACTTCGACCGGCTGCGTCCGCGTTCGGGGAGCGCGGCCCGTCCGGCCGCTCCGCGTTCGGGGGCCGTGCCCAACCCCCGACCCGACCGGGAGGGCAAGCGCGCCCTGTTCTCCGTCGAGACCCCGCCCCCGGCCCCGCCGGTCGCCCGCGGGGCGCTGCAGCTGACCTGCTCCGGCTGCGGCTCGGTCTCCGCGCTGAGCCCGCGGCAGGCCCTGCTCGCTGCCCTCCCGAGCATCCACCTCCCGATCCTGCGCGGGAAGTACCCCTCGTGGATGCGCTGCCCCGCGTGCCGTCGCCACCAGTGGGTCCGGGTCGACCTCCGCCGCTGAGTGCCGCGACCGCGGTCACCTACCGTGAACGCGAAGGGTTTTTAAGTCCCACTCATTTGGCGCAACACGCTCGATCCTGATCGGGTTGCCTACGTAGCGTTACGCCCCGATTGCCCGGGCCCATCCCGGGCGACGTCTGGGGGGCGCTGCCGCCGCGGCGCTTGATGGGGGGTTGCCGTGCGCCCGTTCGCGACGGCTCGGAAGACACAGATCGCGATGCTCACGGGCGCCCTGCTCGCCGGCGGCCTGGTCGCCGTCGGGGCGGACGCCGCCCCCGCGGGACCGAGCGGGCCGACCGCCGCCGCGGCCCCCGGGATCCCCGAGGCGCCGGTCGTGATCTTCCACGAGGATTCGAGAACAACCCGCCCGGGCCCGGGCAGCCGGCGCGGGCACTGACCGCGTACGTCGGCGCCAACGGCGAGACCTACTCGGCCGAGCACGGCTGGGCCCTCCCCGAGGGGTGCAACGGGTTCGTGCTCAACGGCGAGGAGACCAATCCGGTGGGCGGCGCCTGCTCGAGTTACGGCAGTCTGCAGGCCTTGGCCGCGAACCTGGGCGAGCTCAACGGGACGGTGCCGCCTGGGCAGAATCACGCCGTCGCCGCCTTCACGGACAACGAGGGGACCTCGCCGGCGAACGCGGCTGTCCTGCGCACGTCAGCGCCGCTGCCGCTGTCGGTGACCAACCGCTTCCTCACGTTCGGTGTCAGCGTCGCGGTGACGAACTGCACCGCGAGTGCTGCCGACCCGCAGCCGCGCCTGAACTTCTTCCTCGTGGACGACGCGACGCTGATCCCCGTCAACGACACCGCCCTGAATCCCTGTGCCGGCGGGGGCGCCAGGGCGACCGTGCGGATGGACTCCGACAACTCGGTGCTCTTCACCGGCACCGAACTCGGCCTGGTGATGCAGAACGAGAACGGGACGGCGGGCGGCAACGACTTCGCCTTCGACGACATCCGGATCCTCGACGCGACGCCGTCGCTCGACAAGGAGTTCGTGCCGGCGGCGATCCAGACGGGGCAGACCGGTCGGGTGCGGTTCACGATCACGAACACCACGGAACAGGCGGCGAAGGAGAACTGGTCGTTCACGGACACCCTGCCGACCGGGATGACGGTCGCATCGCCGGCGAACGCCGTGACCGACTGCGCCGACGGGGTTGTCACTGCGGACCCGGGAACGACCTCGATCGCGCTGGCCGGTGACCTCGAGGCGGGCGACACCGCCTGCACGCTCGAGGTGGACGTGGCGGTGACCGGCGCCGGCTCGTACGTCAACGCGCCGGGTGACGTGACGGCGACGGGTCTGAACCCGCCGGAGGGCGCGACGCTGACGGTCACGGACCCGACCCCGTTCGACTGCCTGGCGCCGCGGATCTTCCTCGCGCAGAAGAACGACACGCAGCTGGACTCGCTGAGCCCGGGGTCGACCGACGTCACCCCGGTCAGCCCGGCCACGACCGGCGTCACCTACAACGCGATCGCGATGAACCCGCAGGACAACCTGATCTACGCGATCCGGATCGACGCCGGCGGGCAGTGGAACCTGCTCCGCATCGACGGGAACGGTGTGGTGGCCGACCTCGGCCCGACCACGGTCGGGTGGGTGAACTCGGCCGCGTTCGACGACGCCGGCAACCTCTGGGTCTTCAACAACTCCACCGGCGCCACCTTCCGCGTCGACGTCGCGACTCGCGCGGCAACGGCGGTGACGCGCACCGAGGCCGGTCCCGCCACCGGGGGCGGGTTGCCGCCGGACGTGGCGTGGGTCGGCGGCGCCTTCTGGGGAAAGATCGCCGGCGCGGACCGGTTCGTGCGGATCCAGACCGACGGGACCACGAGCCGCTTCGAGGGTGGCGACGTGATCCCGGCCGGGGCCACGACCGGCGTCGCCTGGACCTACGGCAACGGCAACCTGGGCCTGTCGAACAACACCAACGGCGACATCTACCAGGTCGCGATCGGCGCCGCGAACTCGGCGACGCCGACGTTCACCCGGGTGTCGACGCAGACGGGCCCGGGGTCGTCCAACAACGACGGCACGGCCTGCCCCGGTCAGCCCGTGAACCTCGCGATCACCAAGAGCGCGAGCCCCGCGACGGTGCAGCCGGGGCAGCCGGTGACCTACACGCTCACGGTCACCAACCACGGACCGGGCCACAGCTCGGGCTACGTGGTCAACGACCAACTGCCGGCGGGTCTGGCGGACGCGACGACGACGACCCCCGGGTGCACGATCGACTCGGGCGCCCTGCACTGCGTCGGGTCGCCGCTGCCGGCGAACCAGAGCCACGTGATCACCTACGGCGGCACGGCCCCGGCGACTCCGGGCTCGCTGCTGAACTCCGCGACGGTGACCGGCAACGAGGAGGACCCGACCCCGGGCAACAACACGAGCGGGATCACCACACCGGTCGTGGTGCCGACCCCGACCCCGACCCCGACCCCGACGCCCAAGCCGCCGACGACGACGCGGCAGCGTCCGGACCTGTCGGTCGTGGTGAAGGCGCCGGCGTCGGTGCGCCCGGGTGGCGGCATCTCGCTGAAGCTGAAGATCCGTAACCACGGGCCGGGCCGCAGTACGGACGGCGTGCTGAAGTACAAGCTGCCCAAGGGGATGACGTCGGCGAAGCTGAAGTTCCCGAAGGGCGTGACGTGCTCGACGGCGAAGCAGACCGTGACGTGCAAGCTCGGGACGATCCGCGCCGGCAAGGGCCTGACGATCTCGGTGATCGGCAAGGTCGGCCGCAACGCCAAGGGCGCCCTCAACAACAAGGCCCGGGTCTCGGCTCCGGGGGACCCGAACGTGCGGAACAACCAGAACACCGCACGGACCCGGATCGTCCCGGGTCGCGGCTACGGCGCCTGCAGCGTCGGCGGCGCGAACGCACCGGACGACGTCGACGTCACCGGCTGCTGACAGCGCAGGCCGGCAACGGTTCTGACTGAACGTCAGTCGGTAGCGGCGTCGCCTTCCGAGGCGGCGCCGCTGCGGGTGCGCCGACGGCTGCGGGTGCGGGTCCGCGCCGGGGCGTCGCCGCCCTCGGCCGCCGGACCACCGGCGGGGGCGGACTCGGCCGGGGCGCTGCTGCCCTCGGCGCCCGCCTCGACCGGCTGACCGCTCCGGGTACGGGTCCGCGTGCGGTTGCGCTTCGGTCGCGGCTTGCGGGGGCCGGGGTCCTCCTCGGCGCGGCCGCGCGGCGTGACCGGGCCACGGCCGCCGCCGGACTTGCTGCGGTTGCGCCCGGTCTCGCCGAGGTCCTCGACCTCCTCGGCGTCCAGGCCGGCGCGGGTCCGGGCGGCACGGGGGAGCGTGCCCTTGGTGCCCTCGGGGATGCCGAGTTCGGAGTACAGGTGCGGGGACGTGGAGTAGGTCTCCGCCGGGTCGCCGAGCTCGAGGCCGAGGGCCTTGTCGATCAGCTGCCAGCGGGTCATGTCGGACCAGTCGACGAACGTCACCGCGACGCCGGTCCGGCCCGCGCGGCCGGTGCGGCCGATGCGGTGCACGTAGGTCTTCTCGTCGTCCGGGCACACGTAGTTCACGACGTGGGTGACGTCGTCGACGTCGATGCCACGGGCGGCGACGTCGGTCGCGACGAGGATGTCGACCTTCCCGGAGCGGAACGCGCGCAGTGCCTGCTCGCGGGCGCCCTGGCCGAGGTCACCGTGGACGGCGGCGGAGGCGAAGCCGCGGTCGGCGAGGTCGTCCGAGACCTGCTGGGCGAGCCGCTTGGTCGGGCAGAACACCATCGCGAGCTTGCGGCCCTCGGCCTGCAGGATCCGCGCGAGGCACTCGATCTTGTCCATCTTGTGCGTGCGGTACACGTGCTGCTCGGTCAGCGGGACGGTGGTCTCGTCGCCCGAGGCCTCGGCGCGGATGTTCGTCGGCGTCCGCAGGTAGCGGCGTGCCATCGCGAGGACCGGGCCGGGCATCGTCGCCGAGAACAACATGCTCTGGCGGCTCGCCGGGGTGTCCTCGATGAGGCGCTCGACGTCCGGGAGGAAGCCCAGGTCGAGCATCTCGTCGGCCTCGTCGAGGACGAGCGACTTCACGTGCTTGAGGTCGAGGTGACGCTGCTTGCGCAGGTCGAGCAGGCGACCGGGCGTGCCGACGACGACCTCGACACCGGCCTGCAGCGCGGCGACCTGCGGCTCGTAGGCGCGGCCGCCGTAGATGGCGGCGACGCGGACGCCGCGGCGCTTGCCGGCGACCAGCAGGTCGTTCGCGACCTGCGTGCACAGCTCGCGCGTCGGGACGATCACCAGCGCCTGCGGCTTGCCGAAGTCGACCAGCTCGGACCACTCGTCGTCGAGCGGGGCGACGACCCGCTGCAGCAGCGGGATGCCGAACGCGAGGGTCTTGCCGGTGCCGGTGCGCGCCTGGCCGATGACATCCGTGCCGGTCAGCGCGATGGGGAGGGTCAGTTCCTGGATCGGGAAGGCGTTGACGATGCCCTCGTCAGCGAGGGCGTCGACGATGGCCGGGATGACACCGAGCTCGGAAAATGTGGTCAGAGGGATTCGCCTACTTCGTTTCGGCCGTCCTTCGTGGACGGCGACGGGGAGTGACCGCCGTGAACGAAGCGGTCCCACGCGCGACGACGCCGCGCGCTGTGCGTACGAGGGGGTACGGCGAGCCACCGGGAGCGGCCGACGCCTGTTACACCTGTTGCCAGCATAGCGGCTCACCTAGGCTCGCCCCGTGAACGCGGCGGGGGACCGGGGTCCGCAGGCCGGCCCGGACGAGGCCGTCGTCGACCTGCTGGGCGTCATGGCGTGCGGAGAACTGCTCGCGTTCGAGCGTCTGGCGCACGACGCGGCGCTCGCGCCGACGATCGAGGACAAGGCCGAACTCGCCCGCATGGCCGTGGCGGAATTCACCCACTTCACCACGCTGCGGGAGCACCTGGTGAAGATCGGCGCGGACCCGGCGGCCGCAATGGCGCCGTTCGTGGAGCCGCTGGGGGACTTCCACCGCCGGACCGCGGCCTCGAACTGGCTGGAGGGCCTGGTCAAGGCGTTCGTCGGTGACGGCCTCGCCGCCGACTTCTACCGGGAGATCAGCGGGTACCTCGACCCGGCGACCGCCGGCCTGGTCCAGGAGGTCCTCGCCGACAGCGGGCACTCGGCGTTCGCCGTCGAGCACGTCCGGGCGGCCATCGACGCCGACCCCCGCGTCGCCGGCCCGCTCGCGCTGTGGGGCCGGCGGCTCATGGGCGAGGCGCTGACGCAGGCCCAACGCGTCGCCGGGGAGCGCGAGGCGCTCGCCGCGCTGATCGTGGGCGGCAGCGGCCCGGACCGGCCCGGCATCGACCTCAACGAGATCGGCGCCATGCTCGGCCGGTTGACCGCCGCCCACAGCGAGCGGATGGCGGCGCTGGGGCTGGAGGCCTGAGCCCGCCCGGGGACGGAGTTAGAGCGCGCCGAAGCCCACGCGCCGGGTCTCCGGCTCGCCGATCTCGACGTAGGCGACCTTCGAGGTCGGGACGACGACCTTGCGGCCGCGCTCGTCGACCAGCGTGAGGACCCCGTCGGGGTTCGACAGCGCGCTGTTGATGACCGACTCGAGCTCCTCGGCGCTGAGCGGAGACTCCACGGCCAGCTCGCGCGGCGAGTGCTGAACCCCGACCTTGATCTCCACGGGCCCTCCGAAACTCTGTGGCGCTCGACGGAGCGCTCGGCAAATCGCGCTGCCGAGGCTACTGGGTGGCGCGCCCCGGTGACGGCCGGTGGGGGCCGCGTTCGCCCAGGGCGCAGGGACCCAGCATCCGGACGGGCGTGCGGACGGTCAGTGCTCGTCGGTCCGCGGGAAGCCGCGGATCCCGCGCCACGCGAGGGAGGCGACGAGGTCGATGGCCTGCTCGCGGGGGAGGGGCTCGCCGTTCGCGGCCCACGTCCGGGCGGTTACCTGCGCGATCCCGGCCAGGCCGGCCCCGAGCAGCCGGGCCTCGGCGTCCGGCAGGCCGGTGTCGGAGGCGATGACCTCGGCGGCGATCTCGGCGCACTGGCGCTCGACGGCCTCCAGGCGGTCCCGGACCTCGGGCTCACCGATGAGGTCGGACTCGAAGACGAGGCGGAACGCGCCGGTCTTGTCCTCGACGAACTCGTAGTAGGCCGCGACCGTCGCGCGGACGCGCTCCTTGTTGTCGTCGGTGGCGGACATCGCCGACCGGACTGCCTCCATCAGGGAGGCCGCGCTCTCGTCGAGCAGCGCCAGGTAGAGGTCACGCTTGCCCGGGAAGTGCTGGTACAGCACGGGCTTGCTGACGCCGGCCTTGTCGGCGATGTCGTCCATCGCGGCCGCGTGGTACCCCTGCGCGACGAAGACGGACAGCGCGGCGTCGAGCAGCTGGCGGCGCCGCGCGTTGCGCGGCAGCCGGCCCGCCCGGGGCGGCTGGCTCTCCTCGATGGCGCTCACCTGGGATTCCCTTCGTTCGCTGAGGCGAACTCTACCCGCCGGTAACCACGGCGCACCGGATTCGTCCGTCCGGACGGCTCAGGGCAGGCGCACGTCCGCGGTCAGCAGCGGGGCGAACAGGTCGCCGAGCTCGTCGACGCGCGCGAGGACCTCGGGGGCGGTGAACGCGAGCTCGCGGCCCTCGGCCGCCTCGGCGACCTCGTCCCAGGTCACCGGCGTCGACACCGTCGGGCGGACGCGGGCGCGCAGCGAGTACGGGGCGACGGTGGTCTTCGCCGCGGCGTTCTGGCTCCAGTCGATGAGGACCTTGCCGCCGCGCAGGGCCTTCTCCATGCGGTGGACGACGAGCTCGGGGTGCGCCTCCTCCATCGCGACCGCGAGGTCCTTGGCGAAGCCGTGCGTGCGGCCGGGGTCGGTCTCGGCGAGACCCACGTAGAGCTGCATCCCCTTGGACCCGGAGGTCTTCGCCAGGGCCTCCAGCCCCAGGTCCGCGAGCACCTCCCGGAGCATCAGCGCGACCTGGGCGCACTCCGCCAGCGCCGCGGGAGCGCCGGGGTCGAGGTCGAAGACCAGGCGGTCGACGCCGTGCACGCCCCCGCGGGGGCCGACCGTCCACTGGTGGACGTGCAGTTCCAGCGCGGCGAGGTTGGCCAGCCAGATCAGCGTCGGGACGTCCTCCACGACGACGAAGTCGATGGTCTCCCGGCCGCGGGAGCTGCCCGGGGTGGGCAGCGTGACCGTCCGGACCCATTCCGGCGTCGCCTTCGGGGCGTTCTTCTCGAAGAAGGAATTGCCGTCGACGCCGTCCGGGAAGCGCACCCGCGTCGCGGCCCGACCGGCCAGGTGCGGGAGCAGCACCGGGGCGATCCGGGAGTAGTAGTCGATGACCTCGCCCTTGGTGAACCCGGTGGCCGGATAGAGCACCTTGTCCAGGTTCGACAGCTGCAGCCGGCGGCCCTCGACCTCGACCGCGATCTTCTGGGCCTGCTTCGAACCCGCCATGGCACCCATGCTCGCAGGCCGATCTTCGGTAGCGTCCAGCCTGAATCGCGGCGGGCACCGAACGTTTTCGCCCTGTCCTGCGTCCTCGCCATGTGACCTGGGGGGAGAACGGTGACCGGAAACGGTCGCGGGAAGGCGCCCGGCGGCCCGCCGCCGGGTGGCGACCCGCTCCCGACCGAGGGTGTGGGCCGCGTGCGTGCGGTCCTCGCCCTCGGTGGGGTGCCGAGGTCCGAGCTGGACGACGGCGTCCAGCAGGTCCGACTGCGGTTGCTCGAGCAGGCGGCCCGGCCGGGGCAGGAGCCCATCCGGGACCCGGTGGCCTGGGCGGTCGTGGTGGCCTCACGCGTGGCGATCGACTGGCACCGTGGGGTGAAGCGGGACGACGGGCTGCGCGAGCGGCTCGCCGCCCGGTGGACGTCCCCGCCGGAACCGGCGCCCGAGGACCGGGTGCTGGCGATGGCGGTCGCGGCGGGGCTCGACGCCCTGCCGGACCAGCACAAGCAGGTCCTCGTGCTGCGGTTCTACGCGGACCTGCCGGTGAAGGACATCGCCCTGGCGCTCGACGTCCCCGAGGGCACCGTGAAGAGCCGGCTGCACGCGGCCGTGAACGCGATGCGCGAGCGACTGCGCGAGACGGAGGTGATCGACCATGAGTGACCAGCGCCCCGGGGTGGACCCCGAGGAGTACGCGGCCGCCCTGGATCGCCTCCTGGACGGCCTCGAGGGCACCGCCCCGGCCGACGCCGCCGTGCGGGCCGACACCGACGCGATCGCCCGCGCGCTGGGCCTGATCGGCGGCGCCCTCGCCGCCGAGGAGAGCGGGGCCGCCGCGGCGCCGCTGCCCCCGGCCGCCGCCGGCGGGACCGTCGTCGCGATGAGCTCCTGGCGTTCCAAGCTCAACCCGCGCGTCCTCGCCGCGGCCGCCTCGCTGGTGGTCGTGCTGGGCGTGGGCGTGCCGCTCGCCGTGACCTCCACCGGCGGGTCGAGCTCGAACGACACGACGACGGCGCTCGGGGTGCCCGAGTCGGCCGCCGACCGGGCCGCGGGCTCGCCGCTCGCTGTGCCGGCGCCCGCCGACGCGTTCACCGAGGACCCGGGCGGGCGT
>NZ_BAAAHE010000005.1:25929-73639 GCF_039525035.1 Sporichthya brevicatena | reverse complement strand
CCCGCGCCGTTCGGGCCCAGGATCGCCATCGACGCGCCGGCCGGCAGCGTCAGGCTCATGTTGCGGACGACGGTCTTCTCGCCGTAGCCGGAGGTCACCCCGCGCGCCTCGAGGATGGGGCGCGCGGTGGAGTTCGCGTCAGGCGTGGTCACGGTGCGGCCCCGTTCCGTTGAGGTTGCCCGGATCGGCGGGCGGGTCCGTCTCGTCGGCGTCGGAGATGCCGAGATCCTCCGTACCGAGGTAGGCCTTGCGGACGATCTCGGAGCTCAGGACCTCGCGAGGCAGACCCTCGAAGATCAGCTGGCCGAAGTCGAGGACGTAGGCGTAGTCGCAGAGCCCCGAGATGACGTTCATGTCGTGCTCGACGATGAGGATGCCGATCCCGTTCTCGGCGACCACCTGACGGAGCAGCGCGGTGAACGCATCACTCTCGGAGTGGTCCAGACCCGAGGACGGCTCGTCCAGGAGCAGCAGCCGGAAGTCCCCGGCCAGCGCGCGGGCGAGCTCGACGAGGCGGCGCTGACCGGTCGAGAGCCGACCGGCGCGGGCACCGGCGACGTCGAGGATCCCGCACTGCTCCATGGCACGCTCGGCCGCCTCCGCGACCATCGCCCGCTCGCCCTTGCGGGGCAGGAGCTGGGTGATCGGCGAGGTGCCGGCGAGCCGGGCCTCCCGGCCGAGCTGGACGTTCTCACGCACCGTCAGGGAGTCGAAGAGCTCGATCCGCTGGAAGGTGCGCCCGATGCCCAGGTGCGCCCGCTTGGACTCCGGAGCCTTCGTCAGGTCGACGCCGTCGAAGGTGATCGAACCCTCCGCCGGGGTGAGCGAACCCGAGCAGGCGTTGAACGTCGTCGACTTGCCGGCGCCGTTCGGTCCGATCAGGCCGGTGACCTGACCGATCGGGGCGCTCATCGTCAGGTGGTTCACCGCGGTGTGGCCACCGAACCGGATCGTCAGACCGTCGATGTTCAGCCCGGGCAGATCCTTGCGCTCACGGATCTGCAGGGTTGCCGTGGTGTCGGCGCTCGGTGAGCTCATCGGGAGCCTCCCGTCGATGCGAGCTCGATCGGCTGGTCGTCGTCCTCGCCCTCACCGGCAGCCCGCCGCGCGGCCGCCGCCGCAACGGGCTGGCGCGAGCTCGCGGCCCGGCGCCAACCGCCGTCCGCGGCCCGGCTCGGGATCGGGCCCCGGGTGCCGATGCGGGCGGAGGTGGCGAGGTTCTCGCGGATCCACGCGACCGGGTCGAACTCCTTGGCGGCGAGCAGCGCGACCAGGACGGCGGCGACGCCGAACATGATCGACTGGTAGTTCGGGTTCAGCTCGGTCACGTAGGAGGGCATGACCGCCAGCAGCAGCGCCGCGATGATCGAGGACCGGATCAGGTTCGACCCGGTGATCGAGATGATCGCGACCCACAGCAGCGACTGCAGCGACCCGAGACCACCCGGACCGGCGGCGCCGGTGCCGACCGCGAGCACGCCACCGGCGATGCCGGCGAAGAACGCCGAAATCGCGAACAGCAGCATGAGCGTGGTCGTGGTGCCGGTGCCGTAGGTCGACAGCGCCAGCGGCGAGTCCGCCATGGCGCGGAGCAGGCGACCCAGACGCGAGCGCTGCAGCACGATGACGGCGACGATGACCGCAACCAGGATCGCGACCGCGATGTAGAAGAACTCCTTGTCGCTGGCCTCCCCCGACCCGGGGATGTTCGGCCGCGGAGCCTCGCGCACACCACCCTGGGGGAACATGATCCCCTTGCGGTAGATCAGGTTCTCCATCAGCAGGCCGAACGCGAACGTCGCCAGCGCCAGGTAGATACCGGCCAGCCGAACCGCCGGCAGCGCGACGATGATGCCGAGCGGGACCGTGATCAGACCCGCGCCGATCAGCGCCAGCAGCCAGGGCAGGTGCGCCTCGGTCGACAGGCGGGAGAACGCGACCGCACCGACGGCGACGAAGGCGGCCTGACACAGCGAAACCTGCGCCGACATCTTCACCAGCAGTGACAGCGACATGAACATGATCGCCAGACCGACGGCCTGGGTGAAGACCGGCAGACGGGCGTCCACCAGGCCCGGCAGGGCGATCACCAGCACGCCGAGCGCCAGGCCGAAGCCCGCACGGACACCCAGCGGGAGCGGGGTGAAGGTCTCCGGCTGCTGACGGCGCACCGGCGCCGGGGTGGGCAGACCGCGCTTGCCGGCGACGATCAGCATCACGAACAGGGCGATGAACGGCACCGAGGCCGGCAGACCCAGCAGCGCGGAGTTCTCCGCCTCGAGCTTCTGCCCGATCGCGGCGGCGACGCCGATCATCAGACCGCCGATGAACGTCCACGGCAGGCTGCGGAAGCGACCGATGGCCGCGGCACCGAAGGCCTGGACGACCAGGTAGGTCAGACGGACCGGGTCCAGACCGATGGTCGGAGCGAGCAGGATGCCCGAGACGACCGCGACCGAACCACCGATCATCCAGGCGAACCGGCGGATCGCCGGGCCGGACAGACCGGTCAGCTCCATCAGGTCCGAGTCGTCGACCACACCGCGCATCGCGATACCGATGCGGGTCCGGCCGAGCAGGATCGCGAGGCCGGCGGCGATCGCGACACCCACGAGCGTGGTGATCAGCTGGTCGTAACCGACCGAGACGGAGATGTCGAAGGTGTCCGTCGGCAGGAACTGGTCGATGGTGATCGTCTGCGAGCCGTACCGCTCGGCGGCGGCGCCCTGAATGATCAGCAGGATGCCGACGGTCGCGACGACGATGACCGACGCGGGTGCCTTGGCCAACCGGCGCGCGACCTGTTCGAGCGCCAGGCCCATCAGCACACCGAAAACTGCCACACAGACGATCGCGGCCAGCCACCATGGCCAGGAGCGCTGAACCGAGAGCTCGTAGAACAGGTACACGCCGGCGGTCGCGAGCGCACCGTGGGCGAAGTTGAAGACGCCGGAGGTCCGGTAGGTGAGGACGAGGCCGACGCCGGCCAGACCGTAGATCGCACCGGCAGTGATGCCGATGACGACGAAGGGCAACCAGGTGTCCATCAGTCCTCCTCCTCCCCGAAGACCGAGCTCCGCACCGCACGCATGCGGCGCTGGATGCGACGGCGGAACATGAACAGGTAGAACCCGCACCCGATCAGCACGACGAGCGCGCCGAGGATCGCGATGTTCAGGCCGGACTGCTGATCGTCGAACGCGGCTTCACCGCTGACCGAGATCCAGCCCAGGATCAGAAGCAGCACACCGAGCGCACCCGGGATCGCCGCGGCGATCAGGCTGGGCGGTGAACCCGGCCGGCGCCGTCCGGCGGCCCGGCTTCCGGCTCCCGCGCTACGCGACAGAACCGTGCTCCCAGCCATCAGTGGGAACGGCTGAGCTCGGACGCCCGGGCGTCCGCGCGGCTCTCCAGCGCGCGCAGACGGTCCTGAAGAGCCGTCAGCTCAGAACGGTCGACGATGTTGGCCCGCTGCGCCTCTTCGAGGCGGTCGAGCGTGCGCCACTCGTCGTTCATGTCCGCCGACAGCCACAGCGTCGAGCCGATGATGATCAGCACGAGGCCACCGATGCCGTACGAGACGACGAACGGCACCTGCTTGGCGATGTACGGGGTGTCAGAGACGCCGATCCAGCCCAGGATGACGAGAACAACACCGGCGAGGATCGCCGCCACGGACAAGGCCCGGTCCCACTGCAGGCGGCACCACTTCACGAATTCCATCTTCGGGTCCTCAGATCGGTTCGGTTCGGAGGTCTAAAGGGCCGGCGATCACACGCAGTGCCGGCTACACGAAGCGGCGGGCACCGACGGCCGCCAGCAGCAGGATCGGAACGATCGCGGCGAGGATCGGGTAGAACTCCAGCTCGGTCAGCTTGGGCTGGGCGATGCCGGCGTTCACGAAGTTCGCGGTCGGCACCGGAGCACCGCCGGCGACGGCGCCGGGGAGCGCGCCGGGCAGGGCCTCCGGGAGGGCACCCGCGTCGACGTCACCGAGCGACGGCACACCCGCCACCGGAGCGGCCGGGGCCGCGGGGGTCTCGTTCGCCGGGAGCGGCGTGCCGGTCCCGGTCGCACCCGAGGTGAAGCCGGACGCGGTCGCCTGCGCGAACGTGCGGCCGATGATGTAGCTGACGACGCCCTTGGCGGTGCCGACGTTCGGGATCGCCTGGACCAGGCTGATCTCCAGCCCGGAGGACAGGATCGAGTCCGCGGTCTCGACCGCCGGGAGGAACTTGACCGTCACGCCGGCCTGGGTGACGGCCTGCTCGACCTGGCGGGCCGGGTCCAGCGGAGCGTTCTGGTCGCCGACGACCAGACCCTTGTCGGTCACGCCGATGACGGTGTTGCCGATGCGCAGCGCGGTCTCGAACGTCGAGGACTTGGTGATCTTGCCGCCCGGGGCGACCGTCACGACCGCGCGGGAGAAGGCACCGTTGAGCTGCACCGGCCCGACCGCCAGGCGGGTGCGCGCCTCACCGAGCGAGGTGATCGTCCCCCCGACGAAGTCCACGCTCGCGTTGGCGAAGGTGCCCAGCTCCTCACCGGTGTTCGTCGACGAGCCCAGCTGGGTCTGCGCGGCGGACCGCTCGGCCGCCGACTCGGCGTGCATCAGGTAGCCGGGCTGACGGACCGTCTCGGTCGGGTTCGAGGGGTTCTGGCTCGACACGTAGAACGGGTACGAGGGAACCGACTTGCCCGACAGCGTCGAGACCAGACCGGGCAGGGCCACACCGGTCGCACCCGGGTACGGGAGCGAGGAGTACGCCGTGCTCTCCCCGAGGCTGTCCAGCGCCGCCTGAGCGGTCGGACCGCCGCCGTCGACGAAGTCCTCGATGATCAGGTAGTCACGCAGCGCGACCGTCGCACGGACACCGTCCGCGGACGCCTTGCCGGCGTACGTGCCCGAACCGAAGTCCGATACCGCACCGAACGGGTCCTCCTCCGCCGGGGCGGCGGAGGCGGCCGGGGCGCCGAACGTGGCAGCCGCCGGGGTGAGCACCGTGGCAATCGCCGTCGCCGCGACCCGCCGCCGGCTTCCGGCGAACTTGGCTCGCTTGTGCTTACCGCTCATGGGTGGGGGTCCCTTCGTGCCGTGCGGTGAAGATCGGGGGGTTTATCTAAAGGTATTCGACAGATAATCCGTCGAGGGAACCGAGAGCGTGCGGGTTTAGCGAACCTTTGGATGCGTCGTTGCGACATCCGCGTACTGCTCGCGGATGGCGACCTTGGCGAGCTTCCCGTTGGGGAGCTTGGCGAGCGGCTCCTCGGAGAGCACGACGTACCGCGGGACCTTGTAGCTGGACAGCTGCTCGTTGCACCGCTCGACGACCGCTTCCACGGTCACCGAACCGTCCGCGAAGAGGATCGCAGCCGGCGTCTCACCGAACTTCTCGTCCGGCGCACTGATCACCGCGACCTCGGTCACACCGGGGATCGCCGCGATGACCTGCTCGATCTCCACCGGGGAGACGTTGATGCCGCCGGTGATGATCAGGTCCTTGAGCCGGTCGACGAACTTGAGCCGACCGTCCTCGGTCGTGGTGCCGAGGTCGCCGCTGTGGATCCAGCCGTCGCGGATGGCCTGCGCGGTGGTCTCCTCGTCGCCCCAGTAGCCCGGCGTCATGCCCGGGCCGCGGAGCAGGATCTCGCCGTTCTCGCCGGGCGCACACGGGTTGCCCTCGGCGTCGACGATGCGGAACTCGGTGAAGACCGAGCCGTGGCCGCACGAGTCGGGGTGCTGGTCGGCGTCCTTGACGAGGGTGGCGGTCGCGACGCCGCCGGCCTCGGTCATGCCGTAGATCTGACGGAGCTTCACACCCTTGCTGCCCCAGGCCTGGAGCAGCGGCACGGGCACGGGGGCGCCGCCGGTGAACGCGGACGTCAGCGAGGAGAGGTCGGCGCTCGCGAAGTTCGGGGCCGAGGCGATGGCGCCGAAGATGAGCGGGACACCGAACAGGGCGCCGACCTTGTGCTTCTCGATCAGGTCGACGGCGCGGGTCGGGTCGAGCGTCTTCTCCACGACGAGCGTGGTGCCGAGGATCGCCGAGAGCGACAGGCCCCAGACGAGACCCGGCGTGAAGGCGAGCGGGAGGACGAGCAGGGTCGTACCGCCCGGCCGCATGCCCTCCTCGGTCAGGCTGGCCTCGAAGGCGATCGAGAGCAGCTGACGGTTCGTGCAGATGACGCCCTTGGACAGGCCGGTCGAGCCGCTGGTGAAGATCACCATGGCCGGGGCCTCGGGGTCGACGTCGACGACGAAGTCGTTCGGGTCCGCGCCCGCCTCGGGGCGGACGTCAGCGACGGCGTCGAGGGCGATGGTCTGGAGCTCCAGCCCCATCCCGACGACCTCCTTGAGCACCGGCTCGAAGGCGGGCTCGTGGATCACGGCCGTGGCGCCGGCGGTCGAGAGGATCTTGTGCAGCTCCGGCCCGACCAGACGCGGGTTGAGCGGAACCACGACGCCGCCGGCCTTGAGGACGCCGAGAGCGGCCGCGGCCCACTCGAGCGAGTTGCCGCCGAGGACGCCGACGCGGTCGCCCGGCTGCACGCCGCGGGCGACGAGGTCCTCACCGATGCGGGAGGTCCAGTCCTGCGCGGTACGGAAGGAGACCGTGTCGTCCTCGAGGATCCACGCCGCGTCGTCGCCGCGGGTACGCGCCCACCACCGGAGCGCCGAGACCAGGGTCGCTGCCATCAGAAGTCCACCACTCCACGGATGTTGGTGCCCGCGTGCATGTCGGCGTACGCAGTGTTGATCTGCTCCAGCGGGTACCGCTTCGAGACGAGCTCGTCGAGGTGCAGCTGGCCCTGCTTGTACAGGTTCAAGAAGTGCGGAATCGCGGCCTGCGGCGACATCATCCCGAACAGCGCGCCCTGGATCCGCTTCTGGAACATGGCCATCTCGAAGAGATTGACCGGGATGTTCGACTCGTCGATGTTCGAGACCGCGGTGAGCACGACGGTGCCGGCCTTGCGGACCGAGGCGAAGGCCTGGCCGACGTGCTCGCCCTTGGCGACACCGACGGTGACGATGGCCGAGTCAGCGCCCTGACCGTTCGTCAGGGACTGCGCGAGGTCGGTCGCCTGAGTCATGTTCTCGACCGCGTCGGTGGCGCCGAGCTTCAGTGCGCTCTCGCGCTTGAACTGCACCGGGTCGACGGCGATGATTCGCGCCGCACCCGCGTGCTTCGCACCCTGGACGGCGTTGATGCCGATGCCGCCGGTGCCCATGACGATGACGACGTCACCGGGGCGGACCTGCGCGGCGTTGACGGCCGAACCCCACCCGGTGGGGACACCGCAGCCGAGGAGCGCGACGGACTGCAGCGGCAGGTCCTTGTCGATCTTCAGCGCCCCCCACTCGGGGATGACGGCGTACTCGGAGAACGTGGAGACCAGGGAGGTCTGCGCGACGTCCTGACCCTTGTGGTGCATGCGGAACGTGCCGTCGAGCTGGGTGCCCATCATCATGAAGGCGCCGTTGTCGCAGAGGTTCTGCATCCCGCTCGCACACCAGCGACAGTGGCCACAGCTCGGGATGAACGCCGCGATGATGTGGTCACCGGGCTGCAGGTTGCGGACACCGGGGCCGACGGCCTCGACGATGCCGGCGCCCTCGTGGCCACCGCACATCGGCAGGTGCGCCATCGGCACGTCACCCTTGGCGACGTGGTCGTCGGAGTGGCAGAGACCCGCGGTCACGTAGCGGACGAGCACCTCGTGCTCCTTGGGTTCGTCGACCTGAACCTCGACGATCTCCCATTCCCCCGGTGCTTCGAAGAGGACAGCTGCCCTCGACGTGATCGTCACCCTGGTGACCCCTCACTGCTGGCCGCGGTGCCCCCGAACGGGTGATCGTCGGGATGGCGTCCGCAGCAACGCCGATGAAACCTACAGGCTTTAGTCTAAGGAGACATGTCCACGTCGTCAACGGGCGAACCGGGAACGCCGGACACGTTCCGGACATCTTCACCCGAAGCGAGCGGGCACTTACTACGCGTAGGTAACTCGCGCCTGACCTGGGACGTTACGTGACGTGGGTTTCGTTGTGCTCCATAAATACTGACTTATAGGTGCGACTGTCAATATTTCGATTCGGCTGCCGTCGGCGCCGGCGGGCAGCCCTAAACTCACCGCCATGGGGGACGACGGGAGCGGGGGCCGCAAGCGCGGTCCGAAGTCGGCCCTTGGCAACGACCCGCGGACGCGCATCCACGACGCCGCGCTCGCCTGCTTCGAGAAGCAGGGCATCCGCGCGACCAACATGGACGACGTCGCGAACGCGCTCGGCGTCTCGCGCCCGACGGTCTACTACTACTTCGCGTCGAAGGACGACCTCATCCTCGAGGTCGTCGCCCGGCAGGTGCAGCAGATCCTCGACAGCACCCGCCGCCGGCTGCGCGGCCGCGGCCTGGACCGGATCGCCCACGCCGCGTACCTGACGGTGGCGGAGTCCCTCGCCAATCCGTACGTGCGGCTGCTCGTCGACGCCGAATTCGCGCAACTGACGCCGATGTTCCTGGAGTCCGAGCGGGTGCTCGCGATTCTCGGCGAGTTCTGGACCCCCCTGCTCACCGACGCACAGGAGCACCACGGCCTGCGCACCGACCGCCCGCTGGACGAGCTGATCCAGTGGATCATGTTCGCCCAGTTCGCCCTGGTGGAGAACGCCGCCGGCTTCGGCCTCGACGACGACCGCATCCGCGACTGGATGTCGACCTACGTCATCGCCGCCCTGCGGCAGCCGGCCGGCTGACCGACTGACTGACCCGCTGCCCGACCCGCGGGCTGACGGGCTGTCAGCTCTCGCCGGTCACCAGCGGGAGCTCGGGGTCGGAGCTCCACTCCATCATCGAGCCGTCGTAGACCGAGACGTTCTCGACGCCGAGTCGCTGCAGCACGAAGGCCGCGGCCGAGGCGGCCACTCCCCCGCCGCAGTAGGTGATCACACGCTCGGCCGAGTCCGCCTGCGCGTGCGCGAACTTCGCCCACAGCTCCTCCAGCGGCAGGAAGCGGTGCGTCTCGTGGTCGACGAGGTCGGGGTACGGGACGTTCCGCGCGCCCGGGATGTGGCCGGGGCGGGCGTAGTCCTGCCGCTCGCCGCGGAAGACCTCCGCCTGGAGCGCGTCGATCAGGCAGGTCGAGGAGTCGTCGAGGCTCGCGCGCACGTCGTCCTTGCCGACGAACAGCGTCGGCCGCGGGGTGAGCGTGAGCGTGCCGGGCACCACCGGAGCCCCCGCGCCGGTCTCGACCGGCCGGTCCTGGGCCGTCCAGGACTGCCAGCCGCCGTCGAGCACCACCGCGTCGACCGACACCGCGCGCAGCATGAACCAGACCCGCGTGGACCACAGGTTGAGGTTGTTGTCGTAGAGGACGACCTGCCGGCCGTCCGCCACACCGGCCGCCACGAGCGCCGCGCGCAGTTGGTCGACCGGCGGCGCCATCAGCGGGATCGGCGAGTTCCGGTCCGACAGGTCGGCGAGCAGGTCGACGTGCTGCGAGCCGGGGATGTGCCCCTGCTCCCACACCTCACGCCCGCTGCGGAGCTCGAAACCGCCGCCCTCGTGGATCACGTTCGTGACGGAGCAGTCCAGGACGACGAGGTCGTCCGAACCGAGCCGGCTCGCGAGCCACGCACCGTCGACGAGCAGATCCGACACCAATGCCTCCGGAGACGAAGAACAGAGAGAAGGGGAATGCGGCGGACGGCCTCAGGCGAGCGCGTCGGCGGAACCGAACAACATCGCGCCGACCTGCGGGGCCATCGGGCCGCCGAGGAGCAGCGAGACCTTCGCGTCGGCGACCGGGTTCGGGGAGTCGCCGCGGATCTGGCGGACCGCTTCGAGGACGACGCCGATGCCGTGGACGAACCCGTCGGCAAGGTTGCCGCCGGCGGTGTTCATCGGCAGGCGACCCTTCTCCACCGTCAGGTTCTCCAGCGTCATGACCTCGCCGGCGGCGGGGCCAGCCGGCACGAGACCGACGTCGATGAGCGCGGCCACCGCGGGCCCGGTGAAGTTCTCGTAGACCTGGGTGACGTCGACGTCGTCGACCCCGACCCCGGACTCGCGCCACAGCCGCTCGACCATCGGCGGGAGCAGGCCGTTGGAGGTGTACGGATTGTGGTTCTCCGTCAGTTCGCCCCAGCCGGCGACGAACCCCTGGACACCGCCGAGGACGTAGGCCGGCTTGCCGCGGGTGTCCTTCGCACGGTCGGCGGACACCAGCAGGATCGCGCCGGCGCCGTCGTTCTCGCGGGAGCAGTCGTTGAGGCGCAGCGGCTCGGAGATCAGGCGCGAGGCGCGGTAGGCCTCGGCGTCCAGCGGCTGGCCGTAGGCCACGGCGCCCGGGTTGTTCTGCGCGTGGTGGTAGCCGGCGAGCGCGAGGGCCTCGAGCGCCGACGGCGGGACCTTGTCGATCTCGAGCATCCGCTGCGTGCGCAGCGCGCAGGTCTGGACCGGCGTGAGAATCCCGTGCGCGGAGTACTGGGTGTCGAAGTGGCCCTTGGCGTAGGGCAGCCGGCCTTCCTCGGCCTGGTTCATGCCGCGGTAGACGACGACGCAGTTCGCCATGCCGGTCGCGATCGCCGCGACGGCCTGGAGGATCGACGGGACCTGCCCGCCGCCACCGCCGCCCCAGGCGAGCGAGGACCAGCGCAGCTCGCGCACGCCGAGGGCGGTCGCGAGGTGGGTGCCCTCGGTGGGGTCGTCGCCCCACGAGGCGAAGCCGTCGATGTCGCGGGGGTCGATGCCGGCGTCGCGCGCGGCGTCGAGCACGGCTTCCGCGACCAGACCCCGCGTGCTGCGGGGCGCGGTGTTGCGCTTGTAGTACGGGGTCTGCCCGACGCCGACGACGGCGGCTGCTCCGCGGATGCTCATACCGCACTCCAGCGGATCAGGGGCCAGCTCTGCTCGTCCGGGGCGGGTTCGAAGGTCCCCACCACCCGGGAGCCGATCACCGGGTCCTCGGTCCCCGTGTAGAGACCGAGGATCCGGGTGTTGCCGGCCTGGGGCAGTTCGACCAGGACCGTCGTGTACGGCACCTCGGCGGTCGGGTGGAACGCGCGGTGCGTGCGGGTCCAGGCGTAGACGACGCCCACGGGCTCGACGGCCTCCCACCCCGGGTCGAAGGTGTGGCAGGACGGGCACAGCGGCTGCGCGATCCAGATCCAGCGCGCACACGAGGTGCAGCGCTGGATCCGGAGCTCACCCGCTCGCAGGCCGTCCCAGTGGCCTTCGTCGTGCCGGTTGTGGGAAGGGCCCTCGAGCCCGAAGCGCTGGAGCGTCGTCAAGGTTGCAGACCTACTCGAACTCGACCTGGGTCATGGCGGTGATCACGTACTGGAACGCCGACATGTTCTTCAGCAGCTGCGACATCTTGCCGCGGACGCGGAGCTGACCCCGGGTCAGGGCGACCGTCGGGTTGATCTCCTTCTTGAAGACGCCGGCCCAGGTGTCGGACGAGCCGGAGATGACGAAGTCCGCCTCCTCGGCGTCCTGCGGCGACGCGTCGCGGACCTCGATGACCTTGCCGTTCTCGAACTTCGCGTGGAACGAGCCCTCGATCGGGGCCTCGTAGTTGTAGACCATGCGGTAGTTGAGGTTCTTGCCCTTGTCGGCCCACTCCGGATCGCTGTTCAGCGCATCGGCCATGGCCTGGTAGAAGTCGACGGTTCCGAGCTTGACTGCCATTGGGTTCTCCCGTGTGTGTGTGGCAGGGGGCCGGTCAGATGGACTGGTTGAGCAGGAGCGGCAGACTCTCGACGCCGCGGACCTGGCTCAGGTGCTTCTTGTACGGCTTCTCGGGGTGCAGCCGGTAGTCCGGGTACCGCTTGTGCCACTCCTCGAAAGCGATGTTGAGCTCGATGCGCGCGAGGTGCGAACCGAGGCAACGGTGTCGGCCGCCGCCGAACGTGACGTGCGGGTTCGGCTCGCGGGTGAAGTCGATGTCGTCCGGGTTCTCGAACTTCTCCGGGTCGCGGTTCGCGGCCGCGAGCGGGATCAGGACGCGGTCGCCGGCCTTGAGCTGCACGCCGCCGACGACGACGTCCTCCTTGACCACGCGGGCGCCGGCGACGGCGGCCTCGAGGCGGAGCATCTCCTCGACGGCCGCGGAGACGAGCTCGGGGTGATCGACGAGCTCCTTGCGCTTGGCCGGGTTCTGCGCGAGGTGGATCCAGCTGTGCGCGAGCTGACCCTGCACGGTGTGCAGGCCGCCGATCATCATCAGGAAGAAGATGTTCAGCATCTCGAACTGCGTGAGCTCACGGTCGCCGAACTTCGCGTTGACGAGGACGTCGGTGACGTCGGCGGTGTCCGCGTCGATCTCGCGCTGACCCTCGTTGTCGCGCTGCTCGATGCGGTCGTCGATCATCTCCGCGAAGTACCCGTAGGTCTCGAGCGCGGCCTCCATGCGGAAGGCGGTGTTCTCCTCCTCGGACGCGCCGGGCAGACCGAGCACGATGCGGTCGACCCAGTCGTTCATGCGCTCGGCGTCGGTCTCCGGCCAGCCCATGAGCTTGAGGAACACCCGGGTCGGGAGCTCCTTGGCGAAGGCGTCGATGAAGTCGATCTCGGTCGCGTCGCCGATCTGGTCGAGGAGCTCGAGGACCAGCGCGCGGATCTCCGGCTCGAGCTTGCGCATACGCGTCGGCGAGAACAGCGGGGTCATGATCTGCCGGTACGTGGTGTGGTCCGGCGGGTCGATCTCGAGCGGGATCATCGGCCCGTCCTGGCCGATGGTCGGCGGGATGTTCACGCACTCGCTGGAGAAGATCTCCGGCTTGCGCATGACCTCCATGATGTCCTCGTAACGGGTCATCACCCAGTGGCCGCCCCACTTCGTGGAACGGGCGACGGGGCAGCGCTCGCGCAGCTCGGCGTAGTCGCTGTGCACCGTCTCGACCCGGTTGGGGTCGTGAATGTCGAAGTCGGTCTGGATCTCCGGGGAGTCCGCCGTCTTGAACGGGCAGCCGCCCGCCTGCGGCTCCGCGATCACGTCGGTCATCACGCCACCTCGCTCTTCGTGGTCTCGTCCACGATGACAGCCTGCTCGGGACAGTTGCGCTGAGCCTTCAGCACGGCGTCGCGGTCGCGCTCGCCGGGGGTCTTGTTGATGGCGACGGCGTAGCCCTCGTCGTCCGGCTCGAACACGTCCGGGGCGAAGACGTAGCAACGGCCGTGGCCGGCGCACTTCTCGCGGTCGATGTCGACCTTCATCTGTGTCACTCCCACTCACCGCCCACCGCGGAGTACGGCCGGGCGTCGATGTCCGCGTCGAGCGCGGTGTACAGGCTCTTCGTCTTCGTGTACGCGTACAGACCGTCGGTGCCCAGTTCGGAGCCGACACCGCTCTGCTTCTTGCCCGCGAACGGGGTCCGTCGCACGTCGGCCTGGGCGACGTCGTTGATCCAGCAAAGACCCGACTGGACGCGGCTCGCAACGTCGCGGGCGCGCCCCAGGTCCGTGCCCCAGACCGAGGCGGCCAGCCCGTACTCGCTGTCGTTGGCGATGCGGATCGCGTCCTCGACGTCGGAGTACCGGATGACCGAGAGCACCGGGCCGAAGATCTCGTCCTTGGCCGCGACGTTGTCGTTGTCGAGGTCGACGAGCACGGTCGGGCTCACGTAGTGCCCGCCGGCCGGGAGGCCGTCGGGCCGATCGTTGCCGACGAGCACGCGGGCGCCCTGCTCGACGGCGGTGGCGATGAACTTCTCCACCTTTTCGCGCTGGCGGGCGCTGATGACCGGGCCGACGTCGGTCAGCGGGTCGTCGGCGGGGCCGAGGACCATCTCACCGGCGCGCTCGGCCAGGAGCTCGCAGAACTCGTCGTAGCGCGAGTCCGGCACGAGCATCCGGGTGGTGGCCACGCAGGCCTGGCCGCTGTTCATCATGCTGCTGAACAGCGTTCCCCGGACCGCGAGTTCCGCATTCGCGTCGGGGAGCACGATCCCGGGCGACTTGCCCCCGAGCTCGAGCATGACCTCCTTGGCGGTCGTGGCCGCCGCGGCCATGACGGCCTTGCCGACCTCGGTGCTGCCGGTGAAGGTCACGAGGTCCACGTCGCGGTGCGCGACGAGCGCCTGCCCCGCGATGCGGTCGCCGTGGACGATGTTGAGCACGCCCGGCGGGAGGCCGACCTCGAGGCAGGCCTCGGCGAGCGCGTTCAGGCCGAACGGCGTGAGCGGCGACGGCTTGAGCACGACCGTGTTGCCCGCGAGCATCGCCGGCGCGGCCTTCCACACCGCGAGGAACAGCGGGAAGTTGTAGGCCGTGAAGCCGGCGACGACGCCGAGCGGCTCCCGGTGCAACTCCCACTGGCCGAGGCCGGGGGTGGTCTGGATCGGGAACGGCACCGGCTCGCTCAGCAGCGGAGCCATCTCGGCGAAGTCCCGCAGGTGCGCCAGCGGGGCGCCGGCCTGCAGCATCGGGGCCAGGCGGGCGGTGGTCCCGGTGTCGGCGACCAGGCCGTCGGCCAGGGTGTCGAACCGGGCCTCGAGCGCAGCGGCGAGGGCGCGCACGACGTCGGCGCGGTCGGCCGGCGACATCCGTGCCCAGGGACCGTCGACGAAGGCACGGCGGGCGGCCGCGACCGCGGCGTCGACATCCGCGGTCGTCGAGTCCGGCAGGGTCGCGACGACCTCACCGGTGGACGGGTTGTCCACGTCGAGGCGCGGAGCAGCACTGTCGCTCCAGGCACCGTCGACGAAGTTCAGATAGCGATGCATGGGCGGAGAGCATCCTTCGCTTCGGCTGCCTAAACCTTATCACTGTAGGTTATTCCGTCCAAGGGCTCCGACCTGCGCAAACATCACGTTCGTTTGGTCAGAAACCTTCAGGTAGTAGGGCATACTGCCCTCATGGCACGCCCGTCCCAGCCGTTGCTGACCCGTGATTCCGTCGTCGCTGCCGCCCTGCGGATCATCGACAGCGAGGGCCTGGCGGCGTGCAGCACACCGCGGCTGGCCAGGGAGTTCGGGGTCCGGGCGCCCTCGCTCTACCACCACTTCGCGGACCGGGCGGACATCATGGCCGAGGTCGCCCGCCTCGTGGTCAGGCAGACGCCGTTCCCCAAGGAGCGGGACCCGGACCGGTGGATGGACTGGTTCGTCGAGCAGGCGGTGAACTTCCGCCGGACGATCCTCAAGCACCCGAACGTGGCGCCGATCCTGCTGGAGTTCCTCCCGCGTGACCAGCTCTCCGTGCTCTACGACGCTGCGGCCGAGCTGCTGGCCGAGGCCGGCGTGCCGGTCGAGGTGCATGCGCTCGTGCTCGACGGCCTGGAGACCCTGACCGTCGGCGCCGCGCTGATCACGGCGACCAAGGGCGCCGAGAACCGCAGCACGCCGTTTCCCGCGCTGAACCCCGCGACCGACACCAACCTGGCACGCGCGGTCGCCGCGAACCCGTGGAACACCACGGAGGAACTCTTCGCCGAGGTCGTCCGCGCGATGCTCCGCGGCGCGATGGCGCAGGCGGGCGTCAGCGTCGGCTGACCGCACCGCTTCGACGAACGGGCGTCAGCCGACGAGCGGGACCGCGGGGACGCGCCACACGTAGCGGACGTCCGTCTGGTCGTGCACGAAGCCGTCGTGACGGGCCCTCAGAACCGCGCCCTCGTCAGCGGGATCGACCGTCAGCTGCTCCGAACCGCGGTACAGGATCCAGGTCGCGCCCTCGACCTCGGCGCCGAAACGGCGGGACATGCGCTCGGCGGCGGGGTGGTTCCCGCGCGCCCAGCAACTGATGCTCACCGCTCCCGTCCCGGCGAAGCCGTCGCCGGGACGGTCGGCGAGCGTCTCGATCATGAGCGTGGCGATGCCGAGGGACCGGAACTCCGGCTTCACGAGCATCTGGGCCACGGCACCACCGGCCCGGTCGACGGACAGTCGGAAGTACGCGACGAGCGGGGTCTCCTCCGACCCGTGGAACCCCGGCGTGGAGCGCGCGAGGACCTGGAAGACCTCATGGTTGTCGTCGAGGTCGGCCTGCAGGTCGACCGTCGAGAAACCAGCCTCTTCGTCGTAGACGGCGGAGGAGGAGATGAGCGCCGACAGCTCGGCGCTCTCCTCCTCGGACAGCTCGTCGCGTACCTCGACCGTGATCATCGAAGTGGTTCTACCTCAACGTTTCTGACGTCGCGTCGGCAGGTCAGGACTTGACCGGGGTCTCGACGACCGGCGGCGCCACGACGCCCGCCGAGATCGCCGGCAGGGGCGGGGCGATCTCGTCGTCCGCCGCGGCCATGATCCGCCGGACCTCGCGGTGGAAGACCTGGTTCGCGGTCTCGTTGCGACCCATGACCATCGTGCCGGCGTCCTTGCTGCCCATCCCGGTCTGCGAGGCGCGCAGCAGCGGGAAGTCCTCGGCGTGCAGGACGGCGAGCAGGATCTCCCAGTTCTTGTCCCACAGCCGCTGCCACTTCTCCGGCGTGAGCGACGTGCGCTCCTGCGGCGGCACCATCAGACGCATCTCCATGTAGGAGCGGTCCGGGTGCACCGGGTCGGGGCGGAACGTCAGCAACTGGTAGTGATCCGGCTGCTTGAGGAGCGTGTGGCACGGACCGAGGAACTGCGTCTCGGTGACGTGCGGGACCAGGCTCTCGTCCTCCGGCGGGTCGACGTCGATCCACTTGTCGATGGTCTTACGGGGAGCGATGAACCGGCAGTGCCGGCCGAAGTCCTCGAAGGCCATGACGTTGGTGTGGATGTGCTTCGCCGCGGTGTTCGGGTGCGCGTAGGCGATGTGGTACCCGTCGAGGAAGGCGTCCTGCATGATCTTCCAGTTGACGGGCTCGTCGAAGCCCTCGGCGCGGACGGCGACCAGGTCGGCCAGGCCGTAGCCCTCGAGGATCGAGTCCATGTCCGGGCCGAGCCAGTTCTGCACGTCGATCGTGGCGTTCGCGTTGTCGACGACCCAGATGAAGCCGTGGCGCTCCTCGGTCGGGAGCTCGATCAGGCCCTGCTTGGACTTGTCGATGTCACCGAAGGTGGTGCCGCGGGTGATCGTGCGCAGCGAGCCGTCGATGTTGTACGACCAACGGTGGTACGGGCAGGAGAACAGGCGCGCCCGGCCGCAGCCGGTGAAGCTCTCCTCCTCGAGGAGGGCGCCGCGGTGCCGGCAGAGGTTCACGAAGGTCTTGACGCCACCGTCGGGCTGGCGGGCGACGATGACCTTGTTGCGCGGGAGCTGCAGCGTCACGAAGTCGTAGGGCTGCGGGATCTCGCTGCTGTGCGCCACGATCGTCGGAACACGCCCGAAGATGAGCTCGCGCTCCCGCTCGGCCACCACGGGGTCGACGTGCTCACCGGCGGTGAAGGTGAGCGTGTCGTCGAACTTGTCGGTGGTGTTCTCACGCAGCAACTGCAGCGCCCGGCGGATGCGGCGTTCCCGATCGAGAGCGACCTCGTCCATCCCGACTCCTGTAGCGAGCTCCTCGGACAAAACCTTACTCCTTTAGGTAAGCACACAGCCACTGACCAGTCCATACCTGTGTGCGTTACCTACAGGGTATAGATTTCAGGCGAATCGTCAAGGGGCACAGCACGTCTCCGGTGCTGTGCCCCTCACGGTGTGAACCGCGTGCGGCGGGTGGCAACTACCGCCGCAGCGCCGCCACCCGGTCGAGCGCCGACTCGGCCTCGGCGACGATGCGCGTGACGACGTCGGCGACCGTCGGGATGTCGGAGATCAGACCCTGGGTCTGCCCCGCGCACCACACGCCGGCCTCCAGGTCGCCGGTCTGCAGCACGACCGCACCCTTCTCGCCGGAGGCGAGGTGCGCGACGTCCTCGAACGTGCCGCCCTCGTTGAGAATGCGGACGATCTCGTCGGTGACGCCGTTCTTGGCGTAGCGGCCGGTGTTGCGCAGCTGGCGGAAGATCAGGTTCGTGCTGCGCTCGTCGTTCGCGACGATCTGGTTCTTGACGTTCTCGTGGATCGGCGCCTCGACGGTGCACATGAACCGCGTGCCCATGCTGATGCCCTGCGCGCCGAGCGCGAGCGCGGCGGCCAGGCCACGGCCGTCGGCGAAGCCGCCGGAGGCGATGAACGGGATACCGATCTTGTCGGCCAGGGCCGGGATCAGGACCAGGCCGGGGACGTCGTCCTCACCCGGGTGCCCCGCGGCCTCGAAGCCGTCGATGCTCACCGCGTCGACGCCGATGCGCTCGGCCTTGAGGGAGTGCCGCACGCTCGTGCACTTGTGCAGCACCTTGACCCCGGCCTCCTTGAACAGCGGGAGGTAGGGCTCGGGGTTCTGGCCCGCGGTCTCGATCGCCTGAACGCCGCTCTCGACCGTCGCGCGCATGTACTCCTCCCACGGCGGTGGCTGCCGCGCCGGGAGGATCGTGAAGTTCACGCCGAACGGCTGGTCGGTGAGGTCACGCACCCGCGCGATGTCCTTGACCAGGTCCTCGGGGGTGGGCGAGTTGTGGGCCGGCATGAACCCGAGGGCGCCGGCGTTCGCCACCGCCGCGATGAGTTCGGGCGTCCCGACGCGGGTCATACCCCCGCACACGATCGGGTGCTCCACCCCGAACAGGTCGGTGAACCGGGTCGACAAAGCCACGGGCTCTCCTCGCTTCTACTCGCTGGTAACCCCTGATCGAACCACAACCGTCCAGAATGGACCTAACCCGAGTGCGTCACACCGGCCGTCAGGCCTCGGGGGTGAACACGATCGGCAACTGCAGGACGCCGCGCACCTGGCTCGCGTGCCAGAGCGTCACGGCGTCGGGGGCCAGGCGGTAGTCGGGGATCCGGCGGTGCAGCTCCTCCAGTGCGATCCGCAGCTCGACGCGGGCGAGGTGCGAGCCCAGGCAGCGGTGCGGGCCGGAGCCGAACGAGAGGTGGCGGTTCGGTTCGCGGGTGCCGTCGAAGCTCTCCGGGGCGTCGAACTGCCGGCCGTCGCGGTTGGCGGCGGCGAGGCTGAGCAGGAGCTGGTCACCGGCGCGCAGCGCGACCCCGCCGAGGGTGGTGTCGGTGACGACGCGGCGCCCCGGGTGCACGGCGGCCTCGATGCGGAGGATCTCCTCGACGGCCGACGGGATGCGCGCCGGGTCCTCGGTGAGGCTGCGGTGCTGGTCGGGGTGCTCGGTCAGGTGCTGGACCGCCCAGCCGAGCGAGCCCTGCACGGTGTGCAGACCAGCGATCAGGAGCAGGAAGAACATGTTCTGCAACTCGGCGTCGGTGAACTTGCGGGGAACGCCGTCGATCGTCACGTCGCCGAAGATGATCTGACTGGTGACGTCGTCGCCCGGGACCGCGCGCGACTTCCGCTCCGCCACGAGGGCGCCGAAGTAGCTCCACATCCGGAACATGGCGTCCTCGCGGGCGGCGTTGGACTCCTCCTCCGACGCCCCGGGCTTGCCGAGCATGTAGGTGTTGGTCGCCTCGGTGAACAGCGGAGCGTCCTCGAGCGGCAGGTCCATCAGCGACAGGAAGACCCGCGCGGGCAGCTCGTGGGCGAACTCGGAGACGAACTCCGCCTCGCCGCGCGCGGCGAACCCGTCGAGCAGTTCGGTGACGGTGGTGCGGATCTGCTCCTCGAGCGCGCGCATGCGGGAAGGACTGAAGAGCGGCTGCAGCGCGTGCCGGTAGGCGGTGTGCTCCGGCGGATCGAGTTCGAGCGGCAGGGTCTTCTCGCCGCCGTGGGGCATGATGTTGTTCGGGAAGCTGGAGAATCGCTCCGGGTCGCGCAGAACCTCGTGGACCTCGTCGTAGCCGAGGACGATCCAGTGCCCGCCGTGCTTGCTGGAGTACAGGATCGGGCCCCGCTTCGCCAGCGCCGCCAGCTCCTCCTGGACGCGGTCGACCGGCGCCGCGAGCGACGGGTCGTAGATGTCGAAGTCGGTCTGCAGCTCCGGCGGGACGTCGGCGAGGGCGGTGGGCACGAGGGGGCTCCTATCGGGCGTGGGGCAGGACGTCGGTCGCGACCAGTTCGAGCTGGTCGAGGATCTGATCGCTGGTCAGGTGCGGTGCGGCGAGACGGAAGACGACGTTGGTGACGCCGAGGTCGCGGTAGGCGCCGATGTCGTCGAGCACCTGCTGGACGCCGCCGGTCAGGGGGACGCGGCGGTCGGTGTCGACGGGCTTCGGCGTGATCTCGCCGAAGTAGCCGCTGTACGACAGAGTCGGGGTGGGCCGGCCCGCACGGTCGGCGAGTTCGGCCAGCTGCGCGGCACCGGCGGCGTAGACCTCGGGCGGGAGCGCGAGCGGGTGCCAGCCGTCGCCGTGCGTCGCTGCGCGGCGGATCGCGGCCGGGCCGTTGCCACCGACCCAGATCGGCGGGTGCGGCTTCGAGATCGGCCGCGGCCCGAGCTCGGGTTCGTCGAGCCGGACGTGCTTGCCGGTGAAGACGGCGGGCCCGTCGGTCCAGACGGCCTTCCAGAGCTGGAGGTACTCGTCGATGACCTCGCCGCGGCCGGCGAACGGAGCGTCGAGGACGTCGAACTCGTGCTGCGAGTGCCCCGCCCCGACCCCGACGATCAGCCGGCCGCCGCTGATCACGTCGAGCGTGGCCAGCATCTTCGCGGCGAGGAACGGGTGCCGATAGGGAACGATCAGCACGTCGGTCCCGAGCGTCATGCCGGGGACGTGCGCCGCCAGCCCCGCGAGGAGGGTCGGCACGTCGTACCAGGTCCGCGAGTTCTCCGGCGGCGGCCCGACCACGAGGTGGTCCGAGACCCAGAGCCCGTCGAACCCGAGCTCGTGCGCCCGCCGCGCGAACGTCAGCAGGGACTCGTAGTCCGCCTGGTGGTCGTAGAACGGCATCGCGACGCCGAAGGTCGCCGGCTCGGATCGAGTCACAGGCCGAATCTAAACCCATTAGGCACTAGGGGTGACACCCCTTACTGCGCAGTAAGGGGTGTCACCCTTTTTTCACACGCAGGCCGGCTGGGGCCGTCGCCTGCACTGGAGATGACATCTCTTGTGCACTCCCGTCGACGTGCTCAGTCGCCGAGGACGAGGGCGAGGGTGCCGTGGTCGAGGGCGGCGGTGGCGTAGCGGTCCCCCATCTGCCGGCAGACCTCGGCGGGCTGCATCTCCGGCGGGCAGAGGGCGAACATCAGGCCGTGGAGGTGGTGGCGCCGGTAGGCGTCCCAGGCCTCGGAGTGCGACGGGGCCTCGCCACCGGCGGAGGCGAGCGCGTCGAGGTAGTGCCGGAGCAGGTCCTCCTCGTGCTTGCGGCGGTCCTCGACCTCCAGCGCGCCGACGAGGAAGTAGGCGACGTCGTCGGACCACGGCGCGAGACAGGTGGTCTGCCAGTCGAGGAAGCGCGGGACGCGGTCAGCGGGCACGTAGGTGTTCCCGACGTGCGGGTCGCCGTGCGAGACCGAGAGCGGCGCGGCGTCGTCGGACGCCCACAGCAGGTGCACGGCGCGGTCGACACGATCGCGGTCGCGCAGGGCGTCGTCGAAGGCGCCGGTCTGCGGTAGCTGCTGGTACGCGTCCCAGTGGGCGGGGGTCAGGAAGCTCTCGACCACCGGACGGAACAGCATCGAGCCGACGGTCAGCCAGTCGAGGGACCCGACGCCCCGGCGCTGCCAGGTCCGCCCGTGGACGGACGCGAGCGTCGCAAGGCCCTGCGCGACCTGGTCGACGTCGAAGCGCACCGAAGGCCCGCCGAAGACCACGCCGGTGTCGCGCAGGTCGTCGACGATGACCAGCCCCTGGTTGCCCGCCGGGTCCTCGGCGGCGTACCAGCACCGCGGGACGGCGTCACCGAGCAGGGCGGCGATGTCGCGGTAGAACCGGGCCTCCACCTGGTACCCGATCCCGGCGACGGCCCGCATCGTGTCGTCGAACCCGCCCTTGAGACACAGCGCCGCCGGCGGCCCGTCCGGCGGGCAGGTCTCGTACTCGGCACGGAGGAACACCTTCGTCGCCGTCCCCCAGATGACGGACTCCACCTCGACCGAGCGCACCACCGTCCCCGGCGCACGAACACTCAGGGCGGCAGTCAGCCAGTCGGCGGTGATCCCGTCGAGGGCGGTGGGCAGTGGACCCGAGGTGGACATCGTCGTCTCCTGAGCTCGACCGATCCTGCCCCGGAACTGTTCCTCACCACCTCCGCGCAAACAAGGTCTGCGCCGACAAACTGACCTGAGGGACAGTCACGACTCGACGAGGTGTTCCCGCAGCCGGTCGAGGTCGGTCGGGGCGAACCCGTGGTCGACCAGGTATTGGGCGACGTCGCCGTGCCGCTCCCGGATCCCGGCGAGGACGGCGGCGAGGAGATCGGGCGGGGATCCGAAGTCGTCGAGCGACTGGTCCGCGGGCAGGCCGGCGCGACGGGACCGTTCGAGAGCGAGCGCGAGATAGTCCGACGGCATCAACTTCTCGGTCCGGGCGTAGTCCTCGAGCACCGCGTCCTCGGCGACGCCGAGCGCCGACTGCACCAGAGCGGAGAGCACCCCGGTGCGGTCCTTGCCCGACGAGCAGAACATGACGGTCGGCAGCGGTTCGCGGGCGAGGACGCGGACCGCGTCGGCCAGCAGGTGACCACGGTTCTCGGCCAACCAGAAGGTGAACGGCCGCAGATTGTGCGGAGCGGCCGGGTCGGCCGCGATCAGTTCCACCTCGTGCACCTGCGCCGAGCCGGCGGTCGGCGGTTCGGCCGACTTCTCCCCCGGCTCCCGTAGGTCGAGCGCGGTGCGCAGCCCGAGACGGGCAGCGATGTCGTGCGGCAACCCGACGACGGCGTTGGACCGGAACAGCAGCCCCGTCCGCAGTCGCCCACCGGGCACGGGGTGGCCGCCGAGATCGCGGTAGTTGAAGAGCTCAGGAGGAAGCAGAGTCACGACGCCAGAATTTCATCGGCCGGTCAGCTCGGACGCATGACCATCGCGAGCGAGGTCAGGACGAAGCGCTGGATGATCTCGCGCTCGTCGTCCGGATGCAGGTCCGGGCGGAGAATCATCGACGTGTAGACCGTGCGCAGCCAGTCGGACAGGTCGCGGGTCGAGAGGTCGGAACGCAGCAGACCCTCGGCCCGCGCCCGTTCCAGCATCGGGAACCAGAACCGCTCGCCGCGTTCGGTGAGCTCCTCGCTCCACAGGGCCTCGTGCAAGGTGATCGGGCCGCCGGGGGCGAGCAGGACGGCGAGCTCCGAATCCCACCGCAGTCGCTCGATCACCGCGACCGAGACCGTCGTGAACAGCTCGGCGACATCGGCGATCGGGCCCTCGGTCGCATGCTCGGCCGCGATCTCGTCGGCGATCTCGCGGGTCCGGGCGGACACCGCGGCCTCGACGAGCTCCCGGCGTCCGAGGAAGAGCTTGTAGACCAACTGGCGACTGACGCCGGCCTCGCGGGCGACGCGCTCCATCGTCGTCGCCTTCACGCCGTCGCGCCGGAAACACGCGCGGGCCGCGGCGAGGACCTGCTCGCGCGCCTGAGCCCGCGCAGAGTGCGCGGTGCGGGTTGACGGTGGCACAGCTCGGAGCGTACAACAGAGCGGTTCTGTTTACATCTGGCGCGATTTGTCATCGCCCGTGGAGGCGTCGATGGTTCTCGAACAGTCCGCCGCGGGCACCGCCGCGCCCGCCCACCCGTTCGCGGGGCTCCCGCGAGCGACGATCACGAACCTCCGGATCCTCGTGTGGACCGGGCCGATCTGCGTCCTCATGGTCTTCTTCGGCCTGTTCGTGATGGCCGGGTTCTTCCCGCCGCCCTCCCCCGAACTCACGGGCGCCGAGGTGGCCGAGGTCTGGAACGACCACCAACGTCTCAAGCAGGCCGGGATGATCGTCTGCTTCATGGGCGGCACGCTCTACGCGACGTTCACACTCGCGATCGGCGTCATGCTGCGCAAGTGCACGCCGGATGCGGTCATGCCGATCACGCAGACCGTCATCGGTGTCTTCGGGACGGTCTACTTCAGCTTCAACTTCCTGATCCTCGCCGTCGCCGGCTTCCGCCCGGACGGGCCGAACGAGACCACCCAGACCCTGCACGACCTGGGCTTCATTCTGACCTTCAGCCCGGCCGCGCCGTTCTTCCTGCAGTACGCGGCGATCGCGATGATCATCCTGCAGATGCCGAAGCCCTTGGTCCCGCGATGGGTCGCGTACTTCAACCTGTGGGTCGCGATCGGCCTCGTGCCGCCGAGCTTCATCCCGCTCTTCGAGTCCGGCCCGCTCGCCTGGAACGGCCTGCTCGGCTTCTACATCCCGGTCGTGGTCTTCGGCGCCTGGTTTCTCGTCATGGTGCCGCTGCTGCTCCGGATGCTTCCGAAGAGCGAGCAGCCGCTGCCCGCGACGTAGCGTCAGTTCCGCAGCAGGTCGAGCGTCTCCAGGTCGACGACCGCCTGAGACGTACGCCGGATCAAGGTGCGGACGTAGGTCTCGGGTTGGAGCTCGGAGATCTTGCCGACGAGCAGGGTGTAGGTCCAGAAGACCAGACCGTGCAGCATCTGCTGCCGGTAGGCGAGGAAGCCGTCCTCGAACGAGGGCGGCTTTCCGCCGGCGGCGGCGAGCTCGTCGAGGTAGAGCGCGATCAGGTCCCGCTCCCAGGCTCGCCGGTCCTCGACGTCGAGCGCCGCGCTGAGCGCGTAGGCGACGTCGAGCGCCCAGTTGCCCTTCGCAATGCCCTGCCAGTCGTAGAGATGGAGCGCCCCGTCGGGCAGGTGGAACCAGTTCCGCGGGTGCACGTCCTGGTGCAACAGGGTGCGCGGCAGCCGGACGTTGACCTCCAGTGACCGGGCGAACGCGGGCCGGACCTCGCGGCGTCGGGCGTGCAGGGCGGCCGGGATCTCCTCGCTGGCGAAGCGGAACGCGAACACCGCCCCGGCGTCCATGCCGGTGGAGGCGTTGAACTTCCGCTGCCACGTCAGGGCGTCGCGCAGCGTCGTCCACTCGCGGTCCAGCCGCGGGTCCTCCCAGAGCGCGCCGTGGTAGCGCGCCATCTCGCGCACCATGCTCTCCGCGCCGAGGCGGTCGATTTGCACGGCGGCGTCAGGGAACGTCGCGCCGCGGGTGACGCTGACGTCCTCCGCGAGCACCATCGACCGGCAGCTGCGCGGGTCCCAGGCACCGGCGTAGCCCGCGGGCGCACCGATGTCGAGGTGCTGCCGGATGCGGTCGTAGAACAGCGCCTCTGCCCCGGCCGCGCCGGTGACGCCGACGAGCACACGCGAGACGAAGCGCGGAGTCGACTTCGCGTAGACCGCGGTCGGCAGACCGGCCCCTGCGTGGTTGTAGGACACCGTCAGCGCCCGCCGCGAGCTCGTCCCCTCGGACCCACCGCCGAGCTCGACGCCGACGACGCGGGCGCCCGGCCGCTCCCGGCACAGCGCCGCGGTGAGCCACTCCGGCGTGAGGTCCTCGACGCGAGCAGGAACGGCGTCCGGCGCGGTGACGGGGCCACGACCCCGCGCCCGCTCGGACGCGACGGTGGCCCCCACCCGCAGGACGGATCCGGTCAGGGTGAGCTGGTCGCGCACTCCCACGGCTAGACGGACACCGACGTCGGGCGCGACTCCACCGGTGTCGGGGTTGCGGTCCGCACCAGGCAGATCCCGAGCAACCGGACGGTCGAGGCGATCGCCAGCGGGACCGTCAACGCGGCGACGTAGACCAGCGGCATCGGCGGGTCCTCGAAGCCGTGACGCACCGACAGGTACAGGATCCCCGTGCCGAACAGGCCGAAGGCGAAGGCGCCGGGCACGATCGCGATCAGCGCGACCTGGTCCAGCGCCCGCGGCAGCATCGGGGCGATCCGGAAGGCGAGGATGCCCGCCACCAGCGCCGACATCGCGTTCGTGAACCCGAGGAACAGCGGGTAGCCGAAGAACTTGTACGGCTGGTCGTCCTGGTAGCTGTAGAGCTCGAAGACGCTGACGTAGGCGATCTCGGCGGCGATGGCCATGGCGGCGACCGCGAAGTACATCGTCCAAACCGTGCGCATGTTCGGGGTGCGCATCAGGGTCCGCGCGACGAACACCGACGCCCCGCCGTAGAAGGCGACGTAGGCCGCCGGCACCCACACCGGCTGCGAGCTACCGAACGTCTCGTACAGGTTCCACTGGTTCTCCTCGTGGAACCACAACCCGTAGAGGTGGTCGTACAGCGGCTCCATCAGGCAGGTGAGACCACCGGAGAGCAGCAGGAAGAACGGCCAGGTGATCCGGTCGCGCCGCGCGACGGTGAGGACGTACCCGACCGCCAGGAACGCCAGGGCGAAGGTGAGCCCCGTCCCGACGATCTGTCCCCAGTCCCCGACCGGCTGGTCCTGCCCCAGGGTGTCGACCGGTGCCATGTCTCGTACCTCTCTCACGACGCCGGACAGATGCCGACGGCTGTTGCGTGGACTAGGACGTCGCCGGCGGCGTCGAGCCGGTGTAGGCGTCGGCGCTCTCGACGCCCTCCCAGAACCGGGCCTCCTCGACCGCGGCGGACCGACCCTTGCGGTCCTCGCGGCGGAAGACCTTGAGCATCGTCTTCGCCGCGTTCTGGCCGGGCATGCCGCTGATGCCCGCGACCGGGTGCGTGCCGGAGCCGGTGAGGAACAGACCCGGGATCGGCGTCGAGTACCCGGCGAAGCCGACGGCCGGCTTGTTCGGGCCGAACCGGGTGATCAGCGGGTCCGTGTGGTAGACCGACCCGTCCATCGCGAAGAAGCGTTCCTCGATGTCGGGCAGCATGCGGACCCGGCTGTAGATCTGCAGCTCTTCGATGCCCTCGTAGTAGTGGTCGCTCTGGCTGATGATCGTCTCGGCCGCCTGCTTGCGGGCCGCCTCCCAGCCCATGTGCGGGTCGTTGGGGGTCAGGCCCGACCAGAACCAGAAGACGTCGCAGCCGGGCGGGGCGAAGTGCGCGTTCGACGGCAGCGCCGTGGAGATCTGCGCCAGGCCCGGGATGTGCTGCGGCATCTCGCCGCGCTTGCAGGCGATCTGCGCCGCCTTGACCTGCTCGTAGTTGTGGTAGCCGTTGGCCGGGAGCCGCGGGTCGATGTCGTCCTTCCGCTTGGCCTTGATCTTGTCCATGCGGATCTGACCCTTGGTCAGCACGTCGAGCTTCATGTCGGCGAACCCACGCGACCGGGTCGGGATGTTCGCGACACGGTTCGCCAGGTGCGGGGGCAGGGTGCCGGGCGGGAGCATGTCGCGCAGCACGCGCTTCGGGCTGAACGCGGTCAGCACGCCCCGGCGGGCGTAGATCTCCTCGCCGTTCTTCAGCCGGACACCGACACAGCGGCCGTTGCGCATGACCATCTGCTCGACCTCGGCGTTGCAGCGGATGCTGCCGCCGTGGTCAGTGATCAGGTCGATCAGCGCGCGCGGGAGCTCACCGGTGCCGCCCTCGAACATCGCGACGCCGTACTTGGTGATGATGCCGAGGTAGATCAGCGACCAGCCGGAGAAGTCCGAGTCGTAGGACATGAACGGCAGACCGATCAGCACGCACGCCTTGATCGGGTCGGACTCGAACGACTCGTCGAGGACCTCGATCTCCGTCGCCCGCATCCACCGCCCGACCGCGAGCAGCTCGGAGCGGTGCTTGAGGGACTGCTTGGCCAGCTCGAGGATCGCCCGGGGGTCCGGCCGGGTCGGCGAGGTCTGCATCATCGGCAGACCGATGTCCACGGCCGCGTGGATGATCGAGTAGAGGTCCTTGAGCGCGGCGGCGTCCTTCTTCGAGAAGTACGCCAGCTCGTCGGCCGTCTTCTGGGCGTCCCGCCACAGGCCGAGCGAGGTGTGGTCGTAGTTCAGCTGCAGGTGGACCGGGTCGATGACCCGCATCTTCAGCCCGTACTTCTCCTCGAGCTGGAGGTCCTTCATGATCGTCGTCGTCCGGAACAGCGACGGCTGGATCGAGGCGTCGTTGACCTTGTAGCCGGGGCAGTCCTCGACCTCGGTCGTGGACGTCATACCGCCCGGGGACTGGTACGCCTCCAGGACCTGGACCTCGAGGCCGGCCTTGGCGAGGTAGGCGGCGGAGATCAGGCCGTTGTGCCCGGATCCGACCACGAGGACGTCGACGGTGCGCTTCGCAGAGGACATGCGGGCAATTCTGGCCCAGGCCAGACACAGTGTCTAGTCATCGTGTCCGGATATTGTCGTCCGGGGTACCGCCGAAATCTGACCATTGCGATCTCCTGAGAAAAACACAGATGATCGCCCGATGCGTCCCCTTCTGTCCGGCCTCGTCGCCGGCGTCCTGACCGCCGGCCTGCTCAGCGCGCCGGGCGGGACCTCCGCCGCCTCCGCCGCCTCCACCCAGAACCCGTTCGACATCGTCGAGGTGCCGATCAGCTTCGCGGTGAAGAACACCAATCGGACCACGGTCCCGTGCGCGAGCGACGGGAAGGACTACACGATCCGCGGCGTGGTCATCGGCCCCCGCGAGACGGTCGCCGGCGGTCGGGCCGCGACGCTGTACCTGCACGCGGTCACCTGGACCTCCGAGTACTTCCACCTCGACATCCCGGGCCACAACTACGCGCGCTCGCTCGCCGCACTCGGCCACGTCTCGATCGCGGTCGACCGCCTCGGCTACGGCAAGAGCGACCACCCCGCGGGTCTCGGCACGTGCTTCGGCTCCGAGGCGGACGTGGCCGGCCAGATGGTCGACGCCCTCAGGGCCGGCGACTACCAGGTCGCCGGACGCACCGCGGCACCCTTCGAGAAGGTCTTCCTCGGCGGGTCCTCGGTCGGCGGGATGATCGCCAACATCGCGGCGTACAGCTTCCACAACGTCGACGGCGTCATCAACCAGGGCTTCGGCGACTTCGCGGCCAGCTCCTACGCCGCCGAGGAGGTCTTCAAGGCCTCGACGAGCTGCTTCGAGGGTGGTGACTCCGGAGCACTCAAGGACTACGTGCACTTCGCGAAGGACTCCCTCGAGACCTTCTACTTCAACACGGCGTCGCCCGAGGTGCGCCGGCACGTCCCGGCCCCGGCGCCGGACCCGTGCGGCCAGATCGAGTCCGTGATGGCCGGGATCGGCAACGACGTCCTGCGCCTCGGCGAGATCGACGTGCCGGTGCTGCTCGTCTTCGGCACGGCGGACGCCGTCTTCCCGCCGCCGGCGATCATCCAGCAGGACCTGCGGTCCTTCGGGAGCGCGGAGGTGACGCGCGCAGGCATCCCCGGCGCGTCACACTTCCCGATCCTCGAGCAGCACGTCGACCTGATGCTGGGCGCGACCGATCAGTGGCTGGAGAACCGGCTCAAGTAGCGCTCGAACGCCCCCGCACGGCCCCCCGCGAACTTGGGGGTGTCACCCTTTCTTCACACGACCTGCACTGGAGATGACATCTCTTGTGCAGGCCCGACGCGCACTGGAGATGACATCTCTTGTGCAGGTGCCGGTGGTGCTGATGAGGTGTCAGAGACGTTGCGTCGCCGGGGATCCAGGGCCGCGGCGGACCCAGGCGTCGACGAAAACGGACTGTCGGTGGTGCCGTCTAGGTTCATCAGTAATGACGGGGACATCGACAGCAGCAGGGTTACCCACGCCGAGTGCGTGGGGCATCTCGTTGGGTATCGCGCCCGGCGAGGGCGAGTGCGCGTCGATGACCGGGGCCGAGTCGGTCGCGGTGCTGCGCGCCGCCCAGCGGCAGCTCAACGCCGCCCACGCGGTCTGGTTGGGCCTGGTGGCCGAGGTCGGGTCCCGCGCCCTGGATTCCGAGGACGAGATCGTGCGCCTGGCGGCCCCGGACCGCTGGGGCGCCGACGAGGTCCGCACCGCGCTGCGGATCTCCGCGTACTCGGGCAACGAACTGCTCGACTTCGCCTGGGCCGTCGTCCACCGCTTCCCGAAACTGCACGCCGCCATGGCCGCCGGCGAGTTGAGCATCGAACGCGCGAAGGTGATCCACTTCTGGACCCGGGACATGAGCGACGAGCACGCCCACACCGTCATCGACGAGGTCCTCGAGCACTGCTCGATCGACGCCGACCGCCCGTGGACCAGTGAGCAGATCGGGGCCCGGTGCCGCACACTCGGGATCCAGCTGGACCCGGACTGGGCCCAGCGACGGTTCGCCGAGGCCCACCGGGACCGGCGGGTGATCTCCTGGCGCAACGAGGACGGCACCGCCACCCTGGCCGCGCAGAACCAGGACCCCGCCCGGGTCGCCGGTGCGATCGCCCGAGTCCGCAAGCTGGCTGATGATGCGAAGCGGGACGGTGATCCGCGGCCGGTGGATCACCTGCGCTCGGAAATCGCGCTCAACCTGCTCGACGGCACCTACGCCGACCTCACCGACGGCCAGATCCTGGCCCACCTCGCCACCACCCGCCCCGCCGACGCGGAGATGGGTGAGACCGACGTGCCGGAGCCCGAGCCGGAGGCAGAGCGGGATCCGGCGCCGGCGCCGGCGCCGGTGGCGCGGTCCCCGCACCACGGGGTGCAGCTGACCGCGAAGGTCTCCACCCTGCTCGGGCTGGACCGCGACCCGGCCGGGCTCGCCGGGCAGGGACCGGTCCACGCCGAGTACGCCCGCGACCTGGTCCGCCAGCTCTCGGCCGGGCAGTGGCGCTTCGCGGTCACCGGCCCCGACGGCTACGCGACCAGCTCCGGGCTCGTCGGCGCCCGCCCCACCGGCTGGCAGCGGCGCCGGGCGGACGACCACGGCATCGTCGACCTCCTGATTCCCGCCGGCCTGCTGGCAGCTCTGCTGGACGGCACGCTCACCAGCCCGGCACTGACGCCGTGGTGGCCGGTACTGGAGGACATCGCCGACCAGGCCGCCACCGCGCCCCCGGCGACCGAGGACCAGGAAACCGACCCCGAGGACGCCCGGCGCCGTTTCCCCCGCCCAGGGCTACGCCGGGACACCCAGCTGCGGATGACCACCTGCCAAGGCCCCGGCTGCCGCCTCCCCGCCACCCGCGCGGAGATCGACCACACCCTCGACCACGCCCGCGGCGGCCTCACCCTGGCCGGGAACCTCGGACCCCTGTGCGAGCACGACCACGACCTCAAATCGAAAGGCGGCTGGCAACTCATCCGCCTGTCCGACCGCAAGATCCGGTGGATCACCCGCCTCGGCGCCGTCTACGACGTCGAGATCCCACCCCTGATCGAACCCGACAGACCACAAGAACGCGGTGAACGAAAACACCCCCGCCCCGCACCCGACGAGCCAGCAGCCTGAGGCTCCCGGGGCGGACAACGCCGCCCCGGGCTGGGTCAGCCCTTCGGCAGTCCGAGGACGCGTTCGGCGACGATCGACCGCTGAATCTGGTCGGTGCCGCCGGCGATGCCGAGGGCGGGCGCCGCGAGCATCGAGTACGACCACACCCCGGCCATCGGGTCGTCGCCGGACCACGCGGCCGCGGCGTTGCCGCCGAGGTCGAAGGCCGCCTGCGTGGTGAACCGCGCGAGCTGGGCAGCACCCATCTTCGAGATCGAGGCGAACGGGCCGGGGTCCTGACCCGGCTTCAGGGACGCCGCAACCTTGTGCCCGAGCAGCTGCAGACCCCGCTCCAGGACGAACACCTCGGCGAGCTTGGTGCGCGCCGTCGCGTCCTCACCCAGGCCGCGCTCGACGATGAGGTCCCGCAGCATCGCGAAATTGACCGGCGGGCTCATCGAGAGCGGGTCACGCCCGATCTGCACGCGCTCGTTCATCAGCATGACGAGGGCCGCGGTCCAACCACCGTTGAGCTCGCCGACGATCGCGCTGTTGGGGACGCGGACCTCGTCGAGGAAGATTTCGTTGAACTCGGCGTCGCCGGTCATCTGACGCAGCGGACGGGCCGTGATCCCCGGCGCCTTCATGTCGAGCACGAACATCGTGATGCCCTTGTGCTTCGGGGCGTCCGGGTCCGTGCGTGCGAGCACGAGGCCGTAGTCGGCGTGGTGGGCGTAGGTGGTCCAGACCTTCTGGCCGGTGAGAACCCAGTCGTCGCCGTCGCGAACGGCCTTCGTGCGCAGTGACGCGACGTCAGAACCGGCGCCGGGCTCACTGAACAACTGGCACCAGATCTGCTCGCCGCGCAGCAGCGGCCCGATGTAGGCGCGCTTCTGCTCCTCGGTGCCCAGCGTCAGCAACACCGGGACGCACATGCCGATCCCGATCCCGCAGACGTCCTCGAAGGTGTGCATGCCGCGGGCGGCCAGCGCGACCGCGGTGTCGTGCGCGATCGACAAACCCTGGCCGCCGTACTCCGTCGGCACGGTGACGCCCGCGAGGCCGGCCTCGGCGAGGGCGGCGCGGAACGCCCGGGCCGCGGCGACGTGGGCCGCCTCGTCGGCGTCCCGGCCGCGCGCGTGGCCGTGAGTGGCGAAGAACGCCCGGGCCCGCTCGGCGATCGCGGCGACGTCGTCGCTGGTCGCGCGCACCGGCTCGGCGATGCCCTTGCCGGCGATCAGCAGCTCGGCCAGCGCGTCCTTGACGGTGGCGGTCGACCCGGTGAGGACGGCGTTGGCGCGGGCCCGCCGGAAGTACAGGTGGGCGTCGTGCTCCCACGTGAAGCCGATGCCGCCGAGGACCTGCACGGCCCCCTGGGTGGCCTGCGCGGCGGCCTCGGCACACGCGACCGCGGCCGCGTTCAGCGCGGTCCGGGCCGGGCCCCGAACGTCCCCGCGGCACAGGTCGACCGCGGAGACCAGCAGCGCGCGGGCAACCTCGGTCGCGAAGAACATCTCCGCGCACAGGTGCTTCACGGCCTGGAAGGTGCCGATCTTCACGCCGAACTGCTCGCGGGTCTTGGCGTACTCGACCGCGGTCTGGACGCACCAGTCGGCGATGCCGAGGTTCTCCGCGGCGAGCAACAGGCGCGCGACCTGACGGGCCGCCTGCAGCGCCGGCTTCGCGTCGGCCGCCAGCTCACGGGCGCGGGTGCCGTCGAACTCGACGCGGGCCTGCGGCCGACCGAGGTCGAGGGTGTGCAGCGGCGTGCGGCGCACCGTCGAGGCCTCGACCACGAACAGCGCGAGCCCGCCGGCGGCCTTGGCCACGACCACGAGGACGTCCGCGGTCGCCGCGTCGACGACGTCGACCGAGCCGGTCAGCGTCCCGCCGACCGCCGTCACCGTCACCGGCGAGCCGTCGAGCGGCGCGGCGAGCACCGCGGAGCGCTCGCCGCTCGCCACGACCGGCAGCACCTCGGTGTCGTCGACCGCCGCGAGCGCCGTGGTGGCGATCGCGGTGGACAGGAACGGGACGGCCGCGCACGCCTTGCCGATCTGCTCCGCGACCGCCGCCAGCGCACCGACGTCCGCGCCGGCGCCCCCGCGCTCCTCGGCGACCGCCAGGCCGGCCGCACCCAACTGCGTCGCCAGCTGCTTCCAGGCGACGTCGTGCCGGATGTCGGTCGGCTGCACGGCCGCCTTCAGGTCCTCGCGGGAGGCGGTGCGCTCGAGCAGACGCGCGACCTCGGTCGCGAGTGCGGCCTCGTCCTCGGTGGGCCAGGTCATCGTGGTGCCTCTCTAACCGACGGGTCGCGGATCTACCGACGCTGTTACAGGCGCTCGAGGATGGTCACGTTGGCGACGCCGCCGCCCTCGCACATCGTCTGCAGGCCGTAGCGGCCGCCGGTGCGCTCGAGCTCGTGGAGCAGCGTCGTCATGATGCGGGCGCCGGACGCACCGACCGGGTGGCCGATCGCGATCGCGCCGCCGTTGACGTTGACCTTCTCGTGCGGGATGCCGAGTTCCTTCTCCCACGCCATCGGCACGCAGGCGAAGGCCTCGTTGCACTCGAACAGGTCGATGTCGTCGACGCTCAGGCCGGTGCGCTCGAGGGCGCGCTTGGTCGCGGGGATCGGCGCGGTGAGCATGAGCACCGGGTCGGCGCCCATGACCGACATGTGGTGGATGCGGGCGCGGGGCTTGAGTCCGTGCGCCTTCACCGCAGCCTCGGACGCGACGAGCAGCGCAGCCGCGCCGTCGGAGATCTGCGAGGAGACACCCGCGGTGAGCTTGCCGCCCGGCGCGAGTTCCTTGAGGCCGGCGAGCTTCTCCAGGCTGGTGTCGGCTCGCGGACCCTCGTCGGCGGTGATGGTGTCGTAGGCGAGGATCTCGCGGTCGAAGTGACCGTTCTTCTGGGCGTCGAGCGCGCGCTGATGCGACGTCAGCGCGAACTGCTCCATCTCCTCGCGGGTGATGTTCCACTTGTCCGCGATGCCCTCGGCACCGGCGAACTGGGAGAGGACGTCGGTGCCGTAGCGCGCGGCCCACTTCTCCGACCCGGTCCACGGGTCGGTGCGGCCGAGGCCGTAGTGCTCGCCGGCGGCGAACGCGCAGAGGATCGTGTACTGCGTCATGTTCTGGATGCCGCCGGCGATGATCAGGTCGTTCGTCCCGCTCATCACGGCCTGCGCGGCGAAGTGCACCGCCTGCTGCGAGGACCCGCACTGGCGGTCGATCGTCACGCCCGGCACGGCCTCGGGCAGCCCGGCCGCGAGCGCCGCGGTGCGGCCGATGTTGCCCGCCTGCGAGCCGATGTTGTCCAGGCAGCCGACGATGACGTCGTCGATCGCGTTGGGGTCGACGCCGGTCCGCTCGACGACCGCGGCGATGACGTGCGCGCCCATGTCCGCGGGGTGGATCTCGGAGAAGCCGCCCTTGCGGCGCCCGACCGGGGTACGGATGGCATCAACGATGTAGGCCTCGGGCACAGCAGATCTCCTCGACAGCAGGGCTGAAAAATCGGACGGTCCGTCCAGACACATCCTACGACCAGTGTCCAAAATCTCGGACATCCCGTCCAGACACCTAGTGGATCCGCGCCGTCCGTTCGGTCACAATGCGGCCATGCCCTCGATCACGCGCAAGGCCCAGAGCAGCCGGGCGCAGCGGCGCGACGACATCCGCGCGAAGCTGCTCACCGCCGTCGAGCAGATGCTGGCCGAGGGCGAGAGCTTCACCGAGCTCTCCGTCGAGCGCCTCGTCGCCCAGGCCGGCGTCGCCCGCTCCACCTTCTACGTCTACTTCGAGGACAAGGGCGAACTGCTCCGCGCCTGGCTCGAGGACATCACCGACTCCCTCGACGACTCCGCGACCGACTGGTGGGGCCTGGACGCGACCGCCGACCGCGACGACCTGCGCAAGGCGCTCTCGTCGATCGTGCTGACCTACCGGCCGCACACGAACCTGATGGCCGCCGCCTTCGACGCGGCCGCCTACGACCCGGCCGTCCGCGAGGCCGCGATGGGCCTGATCGCCCACAACACCGCCGGCCTGCGCAAGCACATCAAGGTCGGCCAGCGCGAGGGCTTCGTCGACCCCAACCTCCCCGCCGCCGAGGTCGCCGAGTGGCTGACCTGGATGGCCGAACGCGGTCTCCACCAGCTCGTCCGCGGCGCCCCCGACGCCACCGTCGAGGCCCTGATCGACGCGTACACCGCGATCGTCTGGAACACCCTCTACGCCCCCTGCAAGGGCGCCGTCTGACCCGCTTGAGACGGCGTCACCTGAGAGCGGCCTGAAAAGGGTGACACCCCTTACTGCGCAGTAAGGGGTGTCACCCTTTCTTGACATCGATGCAGGTCAGCGGGTCAGCGGGTCAGTGGGATAGCGGGGCCTCGGGGTCGCGGAGGCGGCTGAGGATCGCGGCGGTCATCTCGGCCTCGAGGCGGGTGTCGGAGGGGCGCTCGGCGCTCCGGGGGAAAATCAGGTCGTCGAGCAGCGCCATTCCGAGCACCATCGCGGCGGCGCTCGCCCGGGTGGCGGGGCCGACGGGGCCGAAGCCGGGGATGTCGGTGAGCTCGCCGATCCCGAGAATCTTCTGCAGCTCCGCGGCGAGACGGTCGAGCAGGTCGTCCTCGGCCGGGCCGGTGCCGTCGAGGCGATGGTTGATCGCGGCGATCAGGATCGGGCGGTACTCGCGGGCCAGCGCGGACAGGTGCTCGACGAACCGCTCCACACGTTCGGCCGGTGAGGAGTTCTGCGGGTTGTTCCGCGCGTCGAGGTACTCGGCCACGACCTCGCCGAACGGGCTGACGAAGGCCTCGGTGAACAGCCCGGTCTTGTCGCCGAACTGATTGAAGATCACCGTCTCCGAGACCTCGGCCCGGGCGGCGATCGCCTTGGTGGTCGCGCCCGCGTAGCCCTTGGCGAGGAACTCGTCCCGGGCGGCACGCAGCAGGAGCTCCCGCACGTCGGCGGACGCGCGGCGCGGTCGTTTCGTCGTCGCAGCCATTGACTAGTGACACTACACAAGTCCACGATGTGGTGCGGCACTACACAACGGACTTGGAGTCGACGTGGCCCTGGCGAATCGGATCGACCCGGCGCGCGCCGCCGCGGCCCTCGAACACTGGATGGGGCAGCCGGTCCGCGACCTGTCCGTGCCCACCGCCAGCGGCCTGTCCTGCGAGACCGTCCTGTTCACCGCCGGCGAGCGGCCGTACGTCGCGCGCGTCGCGCCGCCGGACGGCACCGGGCTGTTCCCGACCTACTGGCTCGAGGACGAGGCCCGGATCATGCGGACGCTGGCGGAGTCGACGCCGGTGCCGACGCCGCACGTCGTGGGCGTCGAACTCGACCCGCGCGTTCTCGGCGACCGGTTCCTCGTCATGGACCACATCGCCGGCCGGGTGCCGCCGGACGACCCGCCGTACTCGCTCGCGGGGTGGGTCCTCGACCTCTCCCCCGCCGAGCAGCACCGCCTGATCGACAACGCGATCGCCACGATCGTCGCCGTCGCGCAGGTCGACTGGGCCGGGCTCGACCTCCGCCTCAGCCGCGTCGGGATCGGCGAGCAGATCGGTTTCCTCGAACACCTCTACGTGACGGGACATCAGAACCGTCCGCACCCGGTCATCGAGGCCGGCCTCGAGTACCTGCGCACGCACGCACCGACGGACGAGCCGATGACGCTCTCCTGGGGCGACGCCCGCATCGGCAACATGCTCTTCGCCGACGACCTGACCGTCGTCGGCGCACTGGACTGGGAGCTCGCCTCGATCGGCAGCCCCGAGCTCGACCTCGCGTACTTCCTCTACGCGCTGCGCCTGTGGTCCGAGGGTTACGGCGCCCCGAGTCCGCCCGGATTCCCCGACCGGGACGAGATTCTGGCGCGCTGGACCGAGCTGTCCGGCCTCACGCCCCGGCACCTGGACTACTACGAGCGCTTCGCCGCGACGTTCGGCGCGCTCGCCGTGATGCGCGCGGGCCACCTGATGACCGAGGCCGGGATCCTGCCGCCGGAGTCGACGATGTGGCTGATCAACCCGGCCAGCGTCATGCTCGCCGGGTACCTCGGCGTCGACGTCCCCGCCGGCGAGGTCACCGGATGGGCGGGGCACCGCTGATGGGTCATTCCGTCCTGCCCGGCGAGACCGACCTGATCGGCCTCGACCCCCGCGAGCACGCCGGCGCGTACGCGCCGCACACCACGCACACGCACTACTTCGGCTTTCAGATCCCCGAGGCGGAGATCGGCTGCTACAGCTACATCCGCTACCAGCCGTACTTCCCGCTCATGCAGGGCAGCGTCCAGATCTTCCAGGGGCTCGACAACTCCTGCGTCCTCGACATGGCGCACCTCGACTACTCGATGACGCTGCCGTGGCCCGAGGTCGACGGCAACGTCATCACGACCAGCCGCGGTTACCGCATCGAGTTCGGCGAGCTCGGCCGCAAGGCCCGGATCACCTACCGCAGCGCGGACGGCCGCGCCGCGTTCGAGATCGAGCAGACGGCCCTGAGCCCGCTCGTCGGCCGCGCCGCCGTCATCCCCGGCGAGAATCTCGCGGGCACGATCACGCCCGGCGGCAGCGAGCAGTTCATGCACTGCGTCGGTGAACTGACGCTGCACGGGCGGACGTACGAGATCGACTGCAACACGATCCGCGACCGCTCGTGGAACCAGGACCGCACCGAGGACCGCCGCGGCCGCTTCGACGCCCCGATCTCGTGGACGCCGGTCTACCTCGACGACGGGCGGTACTTCAACCAGGTCGGGTTCGAGGGGCCGAACGCGATGTTCTCCTTCCTCGGCCGCGGCGACGAGATCCGCGAACTCGTCCTCGTCGAACGCACCGTCACCGCGATCCACCCGCAGCTGTACTACCCGCTCGCCCAGGAGATCGAGGCCGAGGACGCGACCGGTCGCGTCCTGCGCCTGACCGGACGGGCCGTCGCGGGGTCCCCGATCGTCTCCTGGCCGCACGCCTTCACCTACGACAGCGTCTATCGCTGGGAGACCGACGACGGCGGGGTCGGCTTCGGCCCGTGCCAGGGCATCTGGTTCGAGGAGCACCAGCACGCGATGAAGGATCGCGCTTCCCGATGAGGCGTCAGATCTCCGCTCTTGTCGGTGTTCTGAGCCTGAGCCTGACACTCGGGGCGTGCGGGACGCGGATGTCCACCGACGCGATCGAGGCCGCCGACGGGACCGCCGCCATGCGCGCCGCGGCCGCGGCCCCGGTGCACGCGAGCGCGCCCCTGCCGGCCGACCCGGACGTCGCGGTCCCCGCGACGACCGGCGGCGCACCGGCCACCGACCGGCCCGCGGCCACCGCGACCGCCGCGGGCCCGGCGACCGCTGCGGCGCCGCCGACCCGCCGCGAGGAACCTGCACAAGAGATGTCATCTCCAGTGCGGGCGACGTGTGCGAAAGCGCTGGCGCCGGTGGTCATCGGCCAGACCGCCCCGAGCTCGGGGATCATCGGCGCCTCGAACTTCAACATGCGCACCGGGCTCGCGCTCTGGCTGCGCGACGTCAACGCCCGCGGCGGGGTGCAGTGCCACCCGGTGCAGCTCTACCAGATGGACGACGCCGCCGACCCCGCGCGCGTGACGTCGAACCTCAACGAGCTCGTGAACAACAAGAAGGCGATCGCGATCGTCGGCGCCGGGGTGCCGACGACCTTCGCCGCCGCGAAGCGGTTCGCCGAGCAGAACGAGGTGCCGTTCGTCGGCGGCGACCTGATCGAGGCGCCGTGGTTCTCCAGCCCCTGGTTCTTCCCGCAGGGCGGCGGTCCGCTCGCCGCGTACGCCGGGGCGATGAAGGAGGCCGCCCGGGCCGCGAGCTCGGACCGGATCGGTCTGGTCTACTGCGTCGAGGCCGCGATCTGCGGTCAGATCAACGCGAACTTCGAGGCGATGGCCAAGGCCTCGGGCCTGCAGGTCGTGCTGCGCAAGATCTCCTCGATCACCTCACCCGACTACACGGCGGAGTGCCAGGCCCTGAGGTCCGCCGGCGCCGACGCGGTCTTCGTCGCGCTCGAAGGCTCCGGCAACGCACGCTTCGCGCGGTCCTGCCTCTCGCTCGGGTACACCCCCGCCGTCGCGACCTCGGCGCTCGCGGTCACCGCCGAGGCCGCGCTCGACCCCAACGTCCGCAAGCTCGGTGCGTTCCTCGGTGCCGGCAACGTCCCGTTCCTCGCGACCGAGGGCGGCGGCGTCCGCGCGTTCCGCGCCGCCTACGAACGGTTCGCGCCGGGCACCTCGATCGACCAGAACACCATCAGCCAGTACGCCTCGGGCCGTCTGTTCGAGCGGGCGTTCGCGCTCGTCGCCGACCGCGCGCGGGCCGGCACCCTCACCCGCGCGCTGCTGCTCGACGGGTTGTGGCTGGTCCGCAACGAGACGCTCGACGGGCTCGCCCCACCCATCACCTTCCACCGCGCCGCTCCCCCGAGCGCCAACGACTGCTACGGGCTGCTGCACCTCACCCCGGACGGTTACACCGCCCCCAACCGAGGCCGGTTCACCTGCTTCACAGGCCTCCCGAAGGGCTTTTGAATCGGACTCAGCACGGGGCCGGGCGTATATTTCGCGCCATGCCAGTCGACGTCGACGCGGTCGTCTCCGAGATCGCGCGCGTCATCGACACCAACCTGCCTGAGCTGACCACCGAACTGACGGACTACTTCGTCGAGGTCATCCCCGAGTTCCAGCACGACGAGACCGTGCGGCAGCTGATGGTCGCGAGCACCTCCTCCAACCTGGAGGCCATCGTCGACGTGCTCGCGCACAAGATCCCCGTCGACAGCATCACGGTCCCGGCCGCCGCCGCCGAGTACGCCCGTCGGTTCGCCCAGCACGAGCTCTCTCTCGAGGCTCTGCTGCGCGCCTACCGTCTCGGTCAGCACCGGCTCACCGAGTGGTCCCTCGCGCTGCTGCGCGAGATGCCCGACCTCGAGACGGACCGTGCGCTCGCCGCCGTCGCCGAGATCACCCAGCGCGTGAACCGCTACATCGACCAGGTCATCGCCGGGCTGATCGACATCTACGAGGCCGAGCTGCGGCGCTGGAACAGCCGCACGGGTGCGGCCCGCACCGCCCAGGTGCGCACGATCCTGGAGAACGAGAACCTCACGGACAGCTCCGCCGAGCACCTGCTGGGCACCCCGCTCTCGGGTCGGCACCAGGCCGCGATCGTGTGGGTGGCGCCGGCGACGCCCGACCCGGACGCGGCGTTGCAGGCGGCGAACCGCCTGCTGATCGAGGCCTCGGGCCGCAATCCCCTGACGCTGCTGGCCGACGACCACACGATGTGGGCCTGGCTCAGCGGACCGAGCGAGCCGCTCCTCGACCTGGCGCTGCTCCGGGAACGCCTGATCGCCCACCCCGGACTGCGCATCGCGCTGGGTTCGCCAGGGGCCCGACTCAGCGGGTTCCGGAGCACGCTCCGCGAGGCCCAGCGGGCCCGCAAGGTGGCCGAGACGATGAGCGACGACGACCAGCTCGTCAGTTTCGACGAGGTCGCGATCGCGGCGTTGCTCACCGACCACCCCGACGAACTGTGGAACTGGACCGAGCGCGTCCTCGGCGGTCTCGCCGCCACCGACGACTCCACCGCGCGACTGCGCGCCACCGTCCGCTGTTTCCTCGACGCCAACGGCAGCTTCACCGAGGCCGCCGCCCGGCTTCACCTGCACAAGAACACCGTCAGCTACCGGATCCGCAAGGCCGAGGAGGTGCGCGGCCGGCCCCTCGGCGACGACCGCCTCGACCTGGAGGTGGCCCTGCTGGTGTGCGATCTGCTGTGGAAGCGCGTCAGCGCGATCGCGGCACCGGCCCCCAGCACACCGAAGTCCCGCAGCGTCCGCTCGGTCTGAGCGGCGCTACGGGACTCGGCGGAGGTACCTGCTAGACGTGGTCCCGGGGGGCGCCGACGCTGCTGTTCTCCAGCCGCTGCGGGGGCGCCGGGTTACGGACCTCGAGCTCGAGGGTCGCACTCTCGAGGAAGGCACGCAGCTCCGCGAGCGCGGCCTCCTTCCACTCCTCCAGCGACTCGGTCACCGCCGCGGCCCGCCGGCTCTGTTCCTGCATCTGCTGCTGGATCATCACCATGGCGCCGAGGCCGATCAGCGCCAGCCCCACCAGGCCACCGGATGCGAGGTACGGCATCTGGAGCACGATGTCGTCGTTACGGCGCACACCGAGGAACCCGAGCAGCACGCCGACCAGGCCGCTCAGGACCAGAGCACCGGCGAGTGCCTTCAGTCGGAGATCTCTCACGCGGTCGTTCATCGGTGCTCCTCTATGCGATGGGGCGCTTGCGAAGGATGGCGAGCAGGCCGCCTATGCCCAGCGCGGCGGCCAGGAGTAGGTAGCGGTACCCGTCCTTGAACTGGTCCGGGGCGAGGCTCGGCCGGGTGAGGGTGAAGCCGGCCGGAGCCGCCGCGGCCGGGGCGGTGGCACCGATCCCCACGGTCGGCAGCGCGCCGACCGTCGACGGCAGCGCGCCGAGATCGGCGGTGGCGGGCAGGTCCGCACCGGTGGCGGTGTCGACGCCCGGGAGCGCCGAACCATCGGTTCCCGCGGCCGGAGCCAGGTCCGGACCCCCGAGCGAACCGAGGGCGCGCGAGGTGACCTTGGCGGTGACCTTGCCGTACTCGAACGTCTCGTCCGACCCGATGTCACTGGGCCGCTCGATCTCCGAGTCCGGAAGCTTGTAGCGGAAGGTGAAGGCGGACCCGTACAGCTCGGCCTCTCCCTCGCCCACCTTCACGGTCTCGGTCGAGGCGATGAACGTCAGGCCCTGCTCGGCCAGTCCGGCCACGCCCGCGTTGAAGGCCGCGATGCTGGAGGCCGGGAGCGGAATCTGGTCCGAGATCCGCAGGCCGTTCTTGTCGAGGATGACCGGCACGCCGGCCAACGACGCTCCGGACGTGTGCACCTGCAGTGACGTGACGGGCTTCTGGCCCGGCGCGATGGTGATCGTCGCGATGCTGTCGACGTTCGCGATCTTCAGGCCGGTCGGACCGCCGATCAGCAGGTTCTGGATCGAGCTGATCGCCTTGGTCTGGACGGTGCCGTCCGGCAGCACCGCGCTCTCGCTGCGCGAGATGCCCGCGCCGGCGGTGTAGATCGGGGTCGTGATGCTCTGCCCGGAGGCACTGGCGATCGCGTTCGGGCTGTCACTGGCGCGCGCGGACAGGTCCGCGTTGCGGACCTCGCTGCCCAGGCTCGGTCCGCCGCCGTTGCCGGCGGACAGCGAGTTCTCCCGCGGGGCGGTCTCCGACGGCGGGTCCTGTGCGTTGACGACGGTCGGGAACTGGGTCATCGTGCCGGGCGGCGCCGAGGTCACCACGAACGCGTCGCCGAGCGGCCCCAACGTGAAGCCCGCGGCCAGGGCCTGGGACTTGCCGATCTGGACCGAGCTCTGCGAGACGAGGTAGCCGCCGGCCGTCTCGACCGGCACGCGGCTGACCACGCTGGCCGGGGTTGCGTGGCTGGAGGCGTAGTACACCGCGAGGTTGTCCGGCGCCGCCGCCTGGGCGGGCGCGTTCCACACGAAGGCCACGCCGGCGGTGAGCAGCAGGGCGGTGGATCCCGCCGCGGTCTGCACTCCCCGCTTTCGCAGCAGCTCTCTCTTGGAGTTGCTCATAGGTGGTAGGCCTCCTCGACCGCGCCGATCCGGATGGCAGCCGCCGGTGTTCCGCTGAACGCCACGTGCCCCTTCTTCAACACGTACACCCGGTCCGACACGTCCATGGCCCGGTGCACGAACTGCTCGATGAGCAGGATGGACAGTCCTTCCTTGTTCAGCTCCAGGAGCCGAGCCAGGATCTCGTCGACCACGAGAGGGGACAGACCGAGGCTGAGCTCGTCGATGAGCAGCAGCTTCGGGTCACTCATGAGCGCCCGGGCGATCGCGAGCATCTGCTGCTCGCCGCCGGACATCGACCCGGCGAGCTGCGCACGGCGCTCGGCCAGCCGGGGGAACAACGCGTAGGCGTCGGCGAGGCGCGACTCGACGACCTTCGAGCGGCGACGGACGGACCAGGCACCGAGGCGCAGGTTGTCCGTCACGCTCATCTCGGGGAACACCCGACGGCCCTCGGGCACGTGGGCGAGACCGGCCTGGACCGCCACGGCCGGGCCGCGGTTGTCGATCCGGACGCCGTTGACGCTGACGGTCCCGGCCTGCGGCCGCACCAGACCGGTGATGCCACGAAGGCTGGACGTCTTCCCCGCGCCGTTGGGTCCGAGGAGGGCGACGATCTCGCCGGGGTTGACCTGGAGGGTGAGCCGGCGGACGGCCAGCACGTTGCCGTACCCGACATCGAGCGCGCGGGTGGCGAGAATCGGCTTGGCCGCACCGGTCACGGCCTTGACCGCGTCGGGAGCCGGGGAGCCGGCGGCACCGCTGTGCGACGTGACGGTCATACGGCGGCCTCCTGGACCGTGCTCCCGAAGTACGCCGCGCGGACCTCGGCGTTGGCCCGGATGTCGGCCGGGGTGCCCTGGGCGAGCAACTTGCCGAAATTCAGAACGTAGATTCGGTCGCAGATCGACAGGATCATCGCGACATCGTGCTCGATGATAAGCACCGACATGTTCCGTTCACGGCTGATTCGGGCAAGAAGTGCCCCGAAATAGGCCGATTCGGTGCTGTCCATCCCGGCGCCGGGTTCGTCGACCAGCAGCACCGTGGGTTCGAGCACGATCGCCCGTGCCACCTCCACCATGCGCTGCGTGCCGAAGGGCAGGTCGCCCACGGGGGCGTCGAGCACCTCGGTGAGCCCGCACTGGTCGGCGATCGAGTGGACGATCCCGCGCGACTTGCGCTCGGCGGCGCCGGCGAGGCCGAGCGCCGCGCGCAGCGCGCCGGCGCCGTAGTGCCGGTGACGCCCCAGCAGCAGGTTCTCCTCCACCGACAGGTGCTTGAAGAGCTGCGCCTGCTGGAAGGTACGGGCCAGGCCCATCTTCGCCCGTTCGCTCGCGGGCATGTAGGAGATGTCCGTGCCGTCGAGCGTGATCGAACCCGACGTCAGTTTCTGAGCCCCGGTCAGGCAGTTGAAGCAGGTCGTCTTGCCGGCGCCGTTCGGGCCGATCAGCCCGACGATCTCGCCGGGGCGGACCTCGATGTCGACGTTGTCGTTGGCGACAAGGCCGGCGTAACGCTTCGTCAGGCCGGTGCCGATCAGATGGCCGCTCATGAACGCACCCCCGGGACGATCCGAACCCGAACCACGCTGCCCACCGGGGGTGGGCTGTCCGCGACCGTGGCGTGCACCCGCGGCGGGGTGTGGTCGACCTCCTCGTGCGGGACGAACGAGCCGTAGCGCACCGGTTCGCCGCGCACCGCGTCCGCCACCGCCTTGCGCGCCGCCTTCAGGGCGCCCGTGACGCCGTCGTAGCCGGAGAGCAGGGTGAGGAGCAGCGCGATCGACGTCACCAGGAACAGTCGGACGTCGAACATGTTGACCAGTGGCTGACCGACCGCCAGGAAGGTCCCGCCGACCAGGGCACCGAGCAGCGCCTCGGCGCCGCCGAGCACCGGCATGGCCAGGTAGAACAGCGACTGCAGGACACTGAACTGCTCGGGGGCCGGCGTCGCCTGGAACAACATCCCGTAGAACAGACCCGCGATCGAGGCCAGGGCGGCGGACGCCGCGAACAGGCCGATCTTGTACGGCGCGATCTTGATCGCCATGGCCTGAGCGGCCTGCTCGGAGTCGCGGATGGCGAACAGCACGCGGCCCACGTCGGTGCGCCGGGTGTTGTAGGCCAGCACCAGCGCGATCGCCAGGACCACCAGCACCGCGTAGTACAGACCGCGGTCGGAGGTCGTCTGGATGCCCACCAGGTCCGCGCGCGGGACCTGGTCGGCGGCGATGCCCCGGACCTCGGGCCGGGTGAAGAAGTACTGCTGGCACGCCGCGCCGAATGCCAGGGTGGCGATCGTGAAGTACACGCCGCGAAGCCGCAGGGACGGGATGCCGAGGATCAGGCTGACGGCGGCACCGATGAGACCGATCAGAGGGACCGTCAGAACCAGGGGCACGTCGTTGTTCAGCAGCTTGGCGCCGAAGTAACACCCGACACCGACGAAGGCGGCGTGCCCGAGACTGATCTGGCCCGTCCACCCGACGAGGATCACCAGGGAGAGACCGATCAACGCGTAGATCGCCGACAGGCTCCCGTAGAAGTGCGCGACCTGCGGAGTCAGCAGCGGCCAGACCAGCAGGCCGATCGCGATCGCCGCGACCGTGCCCACTTCGAGGGCCTTGCCGTTCATCAGCGGACCGCCGGTGAGCCGGACGCCGCGATCCGCGGCGTCCCTGACGCTGTCCACGCCCGCCTGCACGCCCCGAGCCATCAGAACTCCGAAACGACGTCGAGGGTCGGCTTGTTCGACCGCACCAGCAGCACTCCCAGAAGCGCGATGAAGACCAGCAGCTGACCGATGCCCGCGACCGGCTGGTACCCCTGGCCGAAGCTGAAGATCAGCCCGACCGCGACCCCACCCGCGCCGGCCAGCGGCAGGCTGTTGAACCCGCCGAGGGCCGCCGCGACCAGGGAGGAGATGAGCACGAACGTCAGGCTGATCTGGTCGAGGCTGTTGAGGTGGATGTACATCAGGCCGGCCAGCGCGGCGCTCGCACCACCGATCGCCCAGGTCAGTGTGACGATGGAGCGGACCGGCAGCCCGACGATGCGGGCCGCACCTGGGTCCTGCGCGATGGCGGTGATGCCCACGCCCACCCAGGTCTTGGCGAGCATCCAGTACAGCCCGCCGGCCAGGAGGATGACCAGCCCGGCCGTGGCGATCTGGTGGACCGTCACACCCGTGTTGCCGATACGGACGAGCGTGTCCGGGAACACCGAGGCGATGACCGGGTTGTTCGGGCCCCACAGCTGCACGGTCAGCTCGGTGAGCAGCAGCAGGACGCCCGTGGTCGCGGTCAGGGTGGCCAGGGCGCCGCGCGACTGCACGGGCCGGACGACGAACTTCTCGACGCCCGCGCCGAGCACGGCTCCGACGAGGATCGCCCCCGCCGTGGCGACCGCGACCGGAAGGCCGAAGTCACCCATCAGCGTGTAGTGGAAGACGAACGCCGAGAAGACGCCGATCGCACCCTGGGCGAGGTTGATCACCCGGCTGACCCGGTAGATCACCACCACCCCGAGGGCGACCAGGGCGAAGATCGCGCCGTTGGCCAGCCCCGTGACGAGATATCCGAAGAACCTCTCCATGGATCAGAACGTCCGCGCCGGGGCGATCCGGCTGCGCGTCCGGTCCGCGACGAAGTCCGGACGCACGCTCTCCGAGACGCTGGACTTCGCGCCGGACGGCGAGAACCGCTTGGACTCGATCTGCCACTGCAGGTTGTCGTCGGCCTTGAGGATGATCCCGCTCGGCACGGCGTTCTTCAGGTTCGCGAAGTCGAGCTTGAGGCCCAGACCGACGTCGAACGAGCGCATCGTCTTGAGCTGCTTGACGAAGTCCGTCCGGTTCACGTTCGGGCCGATCGCCTTCAGCGTGGCCACGATCGCGGCGGCGCCGACGTAGGCGGCCTGCTCGTAGAAGTGGTGGAAGGTGTTCGGGTAGTAGAACTCGGTGATCTTCTTGTACTCGCGCAGCCCCGGCGAGTCCGACTTGTAGAAGTCGTACATCGTCAGGCCGTACATCCCCTTGCCGTACGCGCCGGCGGCCTGCGGCACGTCGTCCGCGGCGACGAACCCGCCGAAGAAGATCGGCTTCCAACCGGTGCGCTGCGCGGCCTGGATGAACTTGATCGTGTTCACCGGGTCGTTGCAGAACAGGACCGAGTCGACGTTCGCGTTCTTCAGCGCCGCGACCTGGCTGTCGAGGCTGGTCTCCACGTCGGCGTTGAGGGCGACCGACACCATCTGGGCGCCGAGGGCCTCGGCGGTGGACTTGACCTTGCCGGTGCAGGACGGACCGGCGCCGTTACGGAGTTGCGAGACGCCGATGCGCTTGACGCCCAGCGCCTTCACCGCGTGGGTGGTGATGAGAGCGCCGACCGAACCGCCGGGGATCTGCGTCGGGTACATCCACGGGCTGGTGAACTCCTGGTCGTACAGACCGGAGGAGCCGACCCACGGCAGCTTGTTGTCGGCGAGGGTCTTCTGAACGATGTCCAGGTTGAAGTCCAGGGACGGGCCCATCATGAAGACCTTGTCCTGGGCGGCCAGCTTGGACAGGCAGCCAGTCGTGCCGTCGGCGGTCCCACCGGTGTCGCACGGTGAGTAGACGATCTTGCGCCCGCAGATGCCGCCCTGGCTGTTGATGTAGTTGAAGTAGGCGGTGGCCGCGTTCTGCGACACCTGGCTGTACTTGTCCAGGAAGCCGCCGTTGAAGAACGTGGCGCCGATCTTGATGGTCGTCTCGGTGACCCCGGTGTCGGTGGCGCCGCCGTTGCCGCCGGCCGGTGCGGCCGCGCCGCACGCGACGGTGCCGCCGGCCGGCTTGGTGGCCGTGGCGCCGGTGCCGTTGGTCGTCGCCGGCTTGTTCTTGTCGCCGGTGGCGGCGGTGTCGGTGGCGGTGGCGGGACCTGCGCCCGCCGCCGCCGGCGCGTCCGGGCCAGGGACGACCGCTCCCGG
>NZ_BAAAHE010000005.1:0-25900 GCF_039525035.1 Sporichthya brevicatena | reverse complement strand
GCCACCGCCGAGGTCCGGCCCCGCGGCGTCCGCGGCCGGGCCGGCCGCGCGCTGCGCGGCGACGGAGTCCTTGACCTCCTGGGAGGCACCACAGGCAGTGACCAGGGCACCGGCCGCGAGGAGCGCGACCAGCCGAACCGATGAGAGCGAGCGAGACGAGGGCACGTTCAACTCCGAGACGTTGTTGTGCTGAGGGACCAAAGACGTGGGGTCAAAGGTACGAATCGACGTGATTGGGGTCACTGTCACACGGGCACAATCTCCGTCGCGCCCTTTGGGCTCACCGGACCAGCCCCGCGGACACCCGGGGTCGGCCCGACGGTTCGGTTGCACAATCGTGACGAAATCGGACACCGGATCGGCCCCCGGTGGTAGCGGAGTGTGAGATCGGAGCCCCCCGCGGACGCCGGGGGTGACCTGGGTCACGCGACGTGGTTGTGTGGTGCCGTGTCGGGCGGCGCTGACCTGACCGCGGCCGCGCAGATCGCCGCCGCGGTCCGACGCCTGGCGGCCTCGCGGGAGGCACTGACCGCCGACCTGGTCGCCCTGTTCGCGGCCGAGATCGCGCCGCTGCAGCACGACGACCCGATGCGCACCCTGCTGGCCGCGTCCACCGACGAGAGCGTGGCCGCCGGCCTGTACGTGCTCGAGCAGGGCGTGGACCCGCGACTGCTCGGAGCGCCACCGGCCGCGCTCGCCTACGCCCGCCGACTCGCGCAGCGGGGCATCCCGGTCTCGGCCCTCCTCCGGGCGTACCGCCTGGGCCACGCGGCCTTCATCGAGGCCGCGCTGTCCGAGCTCGCCGCCGATCCCGACTGCAGCCCGGCCGAGACGGCGGCCGCGGGCGTGCACCTGCTGCGCGTCTCCACCGCGTACGTCGACTCGGTGTCCGAGTTGCTCGTCGGCGCCTACGAGGAGGAGCGGGCGACGTGGACCGAGCACCGCTCGTTCGTGCGGACCGCACGCATCCAGGCGCTGCTGGAGGGCGGACCGGTGGACCTCGCCGCCACCGAGACCGCGCTCGGGTACCGGATCGGGCAGACCCATCTGGCCGCCCTGCTCTGGTTCGACGCCCCGGCCGCCGAACCGGGCGAACAGCTGCGCCGCCTCGAGCAACTGACGGCGGCGGCCGCGGCCGTGCACGGCGGCCAGCACCTGTTCCTGCCGACCGACGAGGCCAGCGCCTCGGTGTGGATCGGCGTGCCGGACGAGCTGGAGGATCTCGACGACCTGGTCAAGGTGCTGGGCGCACCGGCGGCAACCCCCGGGGAGCCCGCACCCCGGGTCGCGCTCGGCCGCCCCGAGTTCGGGGCGGAGGGCTTCCGTGCCACCCACCGGCAGGCCGACCAGGCCCGGAGCGTCGCGCTCGCGGCGGGCCCCGCCGCGGCCGCGGTCACCTCGTTCTCCGACGTCGGGGCGATCGCGTTGCTTTGCGGCGACCTGGCGGCCACCCGGGTCTGGGTCGCCGACACCCTGGGCGCGCTCGCGGTCGACGACGAGGACACCGAGCGCCTGCGCGAGACCGTTCGCGTGTTCCTCAACCTCGGGTCCAGCCACACCGCTGCGGCCCGCACGCTCAACCTGCACAAGAACTCCGTGCAGTACCGGATCGCCAAGGCCGAGGCTCTGCGCGGGCGGCCCTTCCGAACGGACCGGGCCGACATCGAGCTCGCGCTGCGCGCCTGCCGGGTGCTCGGGCCGGCCGTCCTGCGGCCGCCGACGTGACGGCCCGTCAACCGCCCTTGTGCCACGGCCACGGCGGACCGGTGGACCTCTGGTGCGGCGGACCATGGGCACCGGGCCGCACCGCTTCCTACCGTCGTTCCACCCCGGACTGCAGAGCTGCGGAAGGTGAAGGCCGATGACCACCGACGTCTGGTTCGACAACGAGGAACTGTCGAACGCGAGCGGCAATCCCGACCGGCCCTACGACGAGATCAACCTGTCCACCAAGGACTTCTGGTGGGCGAGCGCGGCCGAGCGGGAGAAGACCTTCGCGGTCCTGCGCCGCGAGCGGCCGATCACCTGGCAGCCGCCGTTCGAGGACCAGTTGATCGAGGTGCCCGACGACTACGGCTACTGGGCGGTCACGACGCACCGTCACCTGATCGAGGTGACGCGCCGGCCCGAGGACTTCCGCTCCGCCCCGTCCATCCTCATGGAGAACCTGCCGGTCCAGGTCGTGGACGCCGCGCAGTCGATCATCGCGATGGACCCGCCCCGGCACACCGCGCTCCGCCGCCTGCTCGCGTCCGCCTTCACGCCGAAGCAGATGCGCCGGATCGAGGACCAGATCCACGCCAACGCCGCGCGGGTCGTCGACAACCTGATCCAGAAGGCGAAGGAGTCCGACGACGGCTGGGTGGACTTCGTCTCCGAGTGCGCCTCGCTCCTGCCGATGCACAACATCAACGACATGATGGGCATCCCCGACGGCCAGCGGCACGAGGCGGCCGAGTGGATGATGAAGGCGACGTCCTGGGGCGACCCGGAGTACGCCGCGACGCAGGACGACACGATCGAGATGCTGTTCGACGCCGTCGTCTACATGCACGACCTCGCCGAGGAGCTCATCGAGCAGCGCCGCGCCGAGCCGGGCCCGGACCTGTTCTCCTCGCTCGTCCTCGCCGAGGTCGACGGTGAGCGACTCACCAACCACGAGATCGGCTCGTTCTTCGTCCTGCTGACGATCGCCGGCAACGACACGACTCGGCAGTCGATCGCCCACGGGCTCAAGGCGCTGACGGACTTCCCCGACCAGCGCGCCTGGCTGGTCGAGGACCTGCCGAACCGGATGGGCACCGCGGTGGAGGAGATCGTCCGCTGGGCGACCCCGATCGCGACCTTCCGCCGGACCGCCGCCCGCGACTGCGAGCTCGACGGCGTCCAGATCACCAAGGGCGACAAGGTCGTGCTGTTCTACTCCTCCGCCAACCGCGACGAGCTCGCGATCGAGCGGGCGCACGAGCTCGACCTGTCCCGGCACCCGAACCCCCACGTCGGGTTCGGCGGCGGCGGGATCCACCACTGCCTGGGCAACCAGCTCGCCCGCTTCCAGGTCCGCGCCCTGTTCTCCGAGCTGCTGACGCGGTGCCCGGACATCGTTGCCGGGGAGCCGGAGATGACGCCCAGCAACTTCTTCCACATCGTCAAGCGGATGCCCTGCCGACCGTTCCCCGCCTAGCCGGACATTGGTACTTACTCGGAGTAAGAAACGGGGTTATGGTGGTCCCATGAGCGATCACGTGGACGTCCTCATCATCGGCGCGGGCCTGTCCGGCATCGGCACCGCGACGCGCCTGCAGCGCGAGCGCCCGGGCAGCACGTTCGAGATCCTCGAAGCCCGGGACGCGATCGGGGGGACCTGGGACCTGTTCCAGTACCCCGGCATCCGCTCCGACACCGACGCCTTCACCATGGGCTACTCGTTCCGGCCGTGGCGCGGGCGCGAGTCGATCACGTCCGGGGACTCGCTGCGCGCCTACATCCGTGACATGGCCCGTGAGGCCGGCGTGGACCGGCGCATCCGCTTCCGCACCAAGGCACTCGGGGCGTCGTGGTCCTCGGAGACCGCGCGCTGGACCGTGCGCGCGGAGACCGACGGGCAGCCCGTCGAGATCACGGCGAACTTCCTCTACGTGTGCGCGGGCTACTACGACTACGACAAGGGCCACACGCCGCACTTCCCCGGCCAGGAGGACTTCGCCGGGACGCTGGTCTACCCCCAGTTCTGGCCGAAGGACCTCGACTACGCGGGCAAGCGCGTGGTCGTCATCGGCAGCGGCGCCACCGCGATCACGCTCGTGCCGTCGATGGCTCCGACGGCCGGTCACGTGACCATGCTGCAGCGAACGCCGACCTGGATCCTCTCCCTCCCGGAGGTCGACAAGCTCGCCGTCGGTCTGCAGCGGGTGCTGCCGGCGTCAACCGCCCACCGGATCGTCCGGGCCAAGAACGTCCTGACCCTGCAGGCGATGTACGCGCTGAGCCGCCGCCGTCCGCAGACGTTCAAGAACATCTGCCGCAAGACGGCGCTGCACTTCCTCAAGGACCCGGCCTACGTCGACGAGCACTTCACACCGCCGTACGAGCCGTGGGACCAGCGCCTGTGCCTGGTGCCGAACGGCGACCTGTTCAAGGCGATCCGCGACGGAGCGGTCGACGTCGTCACCGACCACATCGAGCGGTTCGAGCCGAATGGGATCCGGTTGAGGTCCGGGAAGTTCCTGGAGGCGGACGTCGTCGTCTCCGCGACCGGCCTGACGCTCAAGCCGCTGGGCGGCCTCACGCTGGACGTCGACGACCGACGCGTCGACATCTCCGACACCGTCGCGTACCGCGCCTGGATGCTCTCGGGTGTCCCCAACTTCGGGTTCTGCTTCGGGTACTCGAACAACTCCTGGACGCTGCGTGCCGACCTGTCGGCCCGGTACCTGATCCGCCTCCTGGACCACATGGAGGCCAACGGGTTCAGCACCGCGCTCCCGACGCCGCCGCCCGGCATGGAACGCAAGCAGTTCCTGGATCTGACGTCGGGTTACGTCCAGCGCGGCATCGGGCAGTTCCCGAAGTCCGGCACCGTCGGGCCGTGGGTCGTCACCCAGAACTACCTGGGCGACCTCCTCGCCTCCCGCCGGGCCGACGTGGCCGAGGACATCGTCTTCTCCGCAACCGCCAAGGTGCCGGCTCCCGCCTGACGTCCGCCGGGCCGGCGCAGGCCTTGCTCGAGCAACGCGATCGCCCGCGCGACGCGGTCGGTGAAGCTGTCCCGCTCCTGACCGTGCGCGTAGACGCACGCGCGCAGCGAGCTCACGATCGCGCCCCCGACGACGTGGCAGTACAGATCCGCCTGCTTGCGACCGCCCGCGGTGGCGAACGTGGCCGCGATGATCTCCTCCCACTTCAGGAGGTTCGTCGCCATCGGCCCCTGCAGGGCCGGGTCGGTGAGCCACAGCGCGAACTGGGCCGCGAAGAAGTCGGGATCCGCCTCGGTGAAGTTGGCGACCGCGGCCACGACGGCGTCGCGGACGACCGGCCAGGCGTCGTCCCCGCGCCTCACGCCGGCGCACGCTGCCCGGAACTCCTCGGTCGCCTCGGGGACGCCGAGGAAGACCGCTTCCTCCTTGGTCGCGAAGTAGCGGAAGAAGCTGCTCGGGTGGTAGTCGGCCGCCGAGGCGATCTCGGCGACCGTCGTCGCGTCGAAGCCCTTCTCGGTCATCAGCGTGACGGCGCAGTGGGCGAGGTCCCGCCGGACCCGGGAGCGACGCACTTCGACCTTCGTCCGTCCGGGCACGCGACGACTGTAGGCCATCGCATTGTTGCGAGCGGCTCTTGTTCTTGAGAGTCACTCTTACCTACGCTGCCGCCATGGACCGGGCGCTCGAGATCGACGTGACCACCCAACTGCTCGACCTGATGGCCAGTCCCTCGATGGCCGTCGGCGACGAGATGACCGAACTGCCGGTCGCCGTCTACACCGACCCGGACCGCTTCGCCCGGGAGCAGCAACACCTGTTCGCGGGCCTGCCGCTGCTGGCCGGTCTCTCCGGTGAGCTGCCGGCACCGGGGGACTGGAAGCTGTTCGAGCCGCCCGGCACCTCACTGCTGCTGGTGCGCGGCGACGACGGGGTGGTCCGCGGCTTCCGCAACGCCTGCCGCCACCGCGGCGCACCGGTCGTCGAGGAGCCGAGCGGGTCCAACCGGAGCTTCACGTGCCCGTACCACTCGTGGACCTACAACCGCTCCGGCGAACTCGTCGGCGTCCCGCAGGCGGAGACGTTCCCCGGGCTGTGCCGCGAGACGCGGGGCCTCGCGGCCGTGTCGGTCACCGAGCGCGCCGGCACCCTGTGGGTCCTGCCGACCTCGCAGGGGGAGCCGTTCGACCTCGACACCCACCTCGGCCCGTTCGACGCCGAGCTCCGCCGGTGGAACCTCGGCGACCTGCACTACTTCGACCGTCGCGTGCACCGCATCGCGGCGAACTGGAAGCTGGCGGTGGACACCTTCACCGAGGGCTACCACATCCCGAACCTGCACCAGAACACGATCAACATGTTCGCCGCCAACGGGCTGCTGCTGGCGAACAGCTTCGGCCGACACCACCGCCAGGCCGTCGCGATGCGGTGTCTGACCGACTCGACCGAGGGCCCGACCGAGACCTGGACCGGCTTCGACGACGGCGGCATCGGGTTCGTCTACCTGATCTTCCCGAACACGATTCTGCTGTTCTTCGGCGACCACGCGGAGCTGTTCCAGGTCTTCCCCGACGGCATCGACCGCTCGGTCACCGTGCAGTCGCTGTACTCGTACGACCCGATCGAGACCGAGGACCAGCGGATCATCCTGGAGACCGCGCTCGACTTCTTCCACGAGATCGTCGCGATGCAGGACTACCGCATGGCCGCCGGCGTCCAGCGCCTGATCGCCTCCGGGGCGAACGAGACCTACCTGCTCGGCCAGTGCGAAGCCATCACCCAGTCCCTCCACCGCGACTGGGCCGCCGCGACCGGGTGATTTCGGGGAACCCGCACGATCGTGCGGCCAAAGGCCCTCACCCGTATCCACAGGGTCCCCGTAGGCCACGTTCCCGCACGATCGTGCGGAAATGCGTTGTCCTAGCGCCCGGGCAGGCGTATGGTCCCCTGAACGCCGCACGATCGTGCGGGAAGGAGTGCCATGGCCGATCGCACGGGCAGCTTCGCGAGCGCCGTCCGCACCCGCCGGGTGGCGCTCGGTCTTCGACAGGACGAGCTGGCGGACCTGGCCGGGGTGTCCGAGCGGTTCGTCTACGCCCTGGAGGCCGGGAAGACCACCGCCCGCCTGGACAAGGTGCTTCCCGTCCTCGCCGCCCTCGGCCTCCATCTGGAGCTGTGCCGCGGGGCGCGCGACCACATCGATGTCGCGGCGGACCTGCAGTCATGACCGATCCCAATGCGTCGCTCGAGTCCCTCCGAGAGGTCACCCACGCGGTGGTCTTCAAGGCCGGCCGTCCCGCCGCCACGCTGACCCGGGTCGAGGACGCCACCGAGTTCCGCTACCTCCCGGAGTGGATCGCGGCCGGCGGGCCGGCCATTGCGACGACCCTCCCGGTGTCCCCCGATCCCGTGGTGCGGCCACACGGCGCGCTCCCGCCCTTCTTCACGAACCTGCTTCCGGAGGGCCGCCGGCTCACCGCGCTGCGCAATGCGGTCAAGACGTCAGCGGACGACGAACTGACCTTGCTCCTCGGCGTCGGGTCGGATCTTGTCGGTGACGTGGCGGTCGTGCCCGACGGCCTTGAGCCGTCGGAAGTGCCGCCCCGCATCACCTTGCCGCTCCCGGGAGCCACGAGTTTCGCGGATCTGCTCGCCGAACTCGGCATCCGTGTCCACCGCGCCGGACTGCCCGGAGTACAGGACAAGGTCAGCGCCGGCATGATCAACCTCCCGGTCGCGCGGGCGGGCGAGCGGTTCCTGCTCAAGCTGAATCCGCCCGAGTTCCCGTATCTCGTCGAGAACGAGGACTTCTTCCTGCGGGTTGCGCGGCGCTCCGGCCTGACCGTGCCCGCGCACGAGGTGATCCGCGACGAGAACGGCAGCACCGGCCTGCTGGTGCAGCGCTTCGATCGGGCGACGGTGGAGGGCACGGTTGCGCCGCTCGCGGTGGAGGACGGCTGCCAGACCTGCAACGTCGCACCCGCCTCCAAGTACCGACTCGCGACCGAGCGCGTGTTCTCGTCGCTGGTGGCGGTGTGCGACGCACCGGCCGTCGCCGCGCGGGATCTGTTGCGGCAGCTCGCGTTCGCGTTCCTGACCGGCAACGGGGACGCGCACGCGAAGAACTTCTCCGTGGTGCAGGATGGGGACGGAGAATGGCGCGTCTCCCCCGCCTACGACGTCCCCAGTTCCCAGCCGTACGGCGACAACTCGATGGCTCTGCCGCTCAACGGGCAACTCGGCGCGAACTTCACCTTCCGCGACTTCGCCGCTCTGGCCGGCCACCTGCAGCTCAACGAACGCGCCACACGGCGCACGATCTCCGAGCTCTGCGAGCGGGTCGATCTGTGGATCGACGACCTCGACACGCTGCCTTTCGACAGTGGCCGGATACGCAAGCTGCGGCGCGTGATCGACAACCGGCGCAGCCGACTGTCCCCGAAGCCGGCGGCTCACTGAGTTCGGTCGCGCCAGCGGTCGTTGGACGGGTCGAGGAGAGCGCGGATGCGGTCCTCGTCGGCCCAGGCGAGGGCTTCGAGGGTGAGGGCGTCGAGGTAGCCGACGTGTTCGGTCGTCAGGTCCTCGATCCGCAGCCGCGGGCCGTTGCCGCGGCGGTCGATCGAGAGGTGGACGGCGGCGAACTCGTTCTCGACGACGCCCAATGGCTCGAGCTCCGGCTCCTCCATGAGATCGACCCTGTCAGATCAGGAACGAGAGTGTGTACAGCGGCATGTCCCGGTCGACGAGGGTGACCTTCTTCCACGACAGCTTGATCTCGTCCCGCCCGTCGATCGAGACGCGGCGCAGGCGGTACTCGACGCGGCCGGCCCAGAGGACGGTGCCGCGCTCGCGGCACTCCACCGCGAGCAGCGCGGCGCCGACCTCGGTGTCGCCGTTCTCGTGGAGGCCGAGGATCTCGACGTTCGTGATCGAGTGGACCACGTTCGACCGCGGGATCTGCGAGTGGCGCTTGCCCGACTTCAACTGCCGGATGCGGGTGCCGATCCGGGACCGGTTGTCGAACAGGACCGAGACCTGGGTGGTGGGGTCCTCGGCGGACTCACCGCCGGCGGGCACCCAGTAGATGGCGTCGTCGGTCCACAGCGCCTCCCACCCGTCGTAGTCGTGGGCGTCGGAGAGCCGGGCCTCGCGGTAGACGAACTGCTCCGCCTCGGCGAGCGGAATGACGCCCGATTCGGTCGAGCGATCGGCCAGGCGTTCGGACACCGCCGTCATCACTTCTCCATCAGGGACTTGTAGTGCCGCCAGATCGCCCGGATCGGCACCTCGTCGGTGTTGTAGCCGATGAGCTTGCCGTTCTCGTCGACCCGCTCGCGGTTGGCGCCGCGGTTGATGACCAGCCACTCGGGGTCGCGGGCCTGGACACCGCGCTGGTTGCGCTCGTACATCTCCGAGTCGTCGGCGAGCAGGAAGCCGGCCGGGCCGACGGAGCCGATCGTCTGCTGGAGCAGGCGCCGGTTCATCTCCTCGCCGCCGTCGAGCTGAATGGCCGTCACGTGCTGGACGGTCTCGTCGACGGCGACCGGCTGGATGACGAAGATCTGGATCTCGGCGATGAACAGGTTCGGGAAGACCATGAGGTGCGGAGAGCCCTCGATGAGGATCTCCTCGGTCTTGTCCCCGTGGACCTCGCGCATCTTCGCGATGTAGTTCGGGACCTTGTCCGGGGTGGTGCCGAACCAGCCCATGACGTTGCCGAGGCGGCGGAACTCCGGGCGCAGGTCGTTCTCGGTGTGCCCGTTGCCGAGGTCGCGGCTGACGGCGTCCGCAGTGTCGGAGTAGAGCGCGCCGATGCCGCTCTCGGCGGAGACGAAGACCGAGGAGTGCACGAACTGCGGGTGGTACCCGTCGGTCTCGTTCTCCAGCAGCATCTTCCAGTTGGCCTTGACCTTGTGCTTCAGCCAGCCGGCGGTCAACTGAATCTTGCCGTTCGGCGAGAGGCGGACGAGGCGGTCGATCTCCTTGGCCGCGTCGCCGAGGTGCTCCAGCAGCGGCGGGGCGTCCGGGTTGAAGCACCCGAAGACGAAGCCCTGGTACGACTCGACGCGCGGGACGCGACCGAGGCCGAGCTTCGACTTGTCGGCGATGCCCTCGTACCCCTTCTTGTAGGGGAAGCCGAGCAGGTCGCCGTTGTTGGCGTACGTCCAGCCGTGGTACTGGCAGCGGAAGCCGGTCGCGTTGCCCTTCGGCGCCTCGCAGACGAGGTTCGCGCGGTGCGCGCACCGGTTCTGCAGCAGGTGGATCGAGCCGTCCTTCGCGCGGCTCATGATCACCGTCTGCGGACCGAACGGCTTGACGACGTAGTCGTTGACCTCGGCGATCTCGGACTCGTGCCCGACGTACACCCACGTCGAGTAGAAGATCTTCGCCATCTCGTCGGCGAAGATCTCGGGGTCGGTGTACAGCGATCCGTGGATCCGGTCGGGCCGGATCAGCTCGTCGTACTTACTGCCCGTGGTGGTCATGACAGCTCCTTGCCGACGACGGACACGAACGAGACGCAGCTGCCCGGGCGACCGCCCAGGTTGTGCGTGAGACCGAGCTTCGGGTCGTCGAGCTGACGATCGCCCGCTTCCCCGCGGAACTGCAGCCAGCACTCGAACAGCATCCGCAGACCGGACGCGCCGACCGGGTGGCCGAAGGACTTCAGCCCACCGTCGGGGTTGACCGAGATGCGACCGCCGAGGTCGAAGTCCCCGTTGAGGACGTCCTTCCAGGCGCTGCCGCGCGGGGAGAACCCGAGATCCTCCATGAGCACGATCTCGGTCGGCGTGAAGCAGTCGTGCACCTCGGCGAGGTCGAGGTCGGTGCCGCTGATGCCCGCCTGCCGGTAGGCGTCCTCGGCGCTGGCCACGACCTCGGGGAACGAGGTGTAGTCGTAGCCCGGGTCGGCGGCGCCGCTGCCCGGACCGGCCACCATCGACAGGCCCTTCACGTACATCGGGCGGTCGGTGTAGCGGTGGGCGTCCTCGGCGCGGACGATCAGCGCGGCGGCGGCGCCGTCGGAGACGCCGGAGCAGTCGAAGACGCCGAGCCGACCGGCCACCAGCGGCGAGCCGGAGATCTTCTCCTTGGCCACGGGCTTGCGGAACTGCGCCCGCGGGTTCTTCGCGCCGTTCTGGTGGTTCTTCCACGCGACGTGGGTCATCGCGTCCCGGAACGCCTGCGGGTCGACGCCGTACTTGCGGCAGTACGCCGGGTCGAGCAGTGAGAAGGCCGCCGGCGCGGTGAGCGTCAGGTCCGGGCTGGTGCCGTCGTTCGCCACCGCGGGCCGGACGAGCCCGGAGTAGCCGGAGTCCTTGAGCTTCTCGACGCCCACCGCCATCGCGATGTCGTAGGCCCCGGACGCCACGGCGTAGCAGGCGTTGCGGAACGCCTCCGAACCCGTCGCGCAGAAGTTCTCGACGCGCGTGACCGGCTTGTACTCCAGCGCCAGCGGCTTGGCGAGGATCATCCCGCTCAGGCCCGACGCCATCGTGCCGAGCCAGTAGGCGTCGACGTCCGCGGACGTGATGCCGTTGGTCGAGGCGTAGCACTCGGTGGTCGCGTCGAGAAGCATGTCGTCGACGCTGCGGTCCCAGTGCTCGCCGAACGTCGTGCACCCCATGCCGACGATCGCGACCTGGTCGCGGATGCCCTTACTCCCCATCGCGAGCCTCCGTCAGGATGCGGGCCTTCCAGAAGTAGTTGTGTACGCCCCCGGAGGTGTAGAGCTTCCGGAAGGTCAGACCCACCCGGGAGCCGACGGCGATGTCCTCGGGCTTCACGTCCGCCAGCTCCAGCAGGGTGCGGCCACCGCCGTCGAAGTCGACGACCGCGTCGATCACCGGCGGCGACATCGAGTACGCGAGCCGGTCGACCGTGAAGGTGACGACGGTGCCGGTCGCGTCCGCGAGCGGGGTCGGTGTCATCTGGTCGGCGACGCGGCAGGAGACGCACACACGCGACGGGGGCAGGTGCAGGAAGCCGCACTTGTCGCAGCGGCTTCCGACGAAGCCGAACTTCCAGTCGAGCCCGCGCGCGCTCGGCGGGCCGGCGGGACGCTCGGGGTCGGGGCGGCGCGGACCTTCACGCTCGAGCAGGCCACGCCAGGTCAAGTAGGTGCCGTAGCCGACCTCGCGGCCGCCGGCGAGCTGCGCGCGCAGCGGGCTGCTCGCCCGGCCGGCGGCGATGCGGTCGGTGACCCGCCAGACGGTCGCATCGGCGCCGTCGACCGCGGAGATGGTGAGGACCGTCTGGCCGGGCTCGGCGCGGTCGAGGACGTCGGCGAGCCGGAGACCGAGGTCGGCCGCGCCCGCCTGACCCAGCGTCAGGTCGTCCCCGCCGTGTGCGGCGCGCGTCGCCGTCGCGGTACGGGTGTGCGGGCAGGAGACGACGACGTGGTCCGTGGCGGTCAGACCGGCCACGACAAGGGCCTGCGACGTGGCGGCCTCGATCAGCGGCGTGTACATCTCCTGACCGAAGCGCTCCTCCCAGCTCGAGGCCGAGTGGTCGCCCGGGGCGCGCCAGCGGTCGAGGAACTCACCGGTGACCGACGCCGTGGCGACCGGCACCAGGAGCGCCTCGTCCGCGGGGCCGAACAGGAAGGCGGCGGCCCCGTCGGCGTTCTGGAGCTCGTCGGCGGAGCCGGGGGTGCCGACGCGGACGTCGGCGAGGACGGCGAGCCCACCGGGCTGTGCGGCTGCGGCCCGGAGCGCACCCTGGGCCGACCGGGCGGACCCGGCGACGTCGACCGCGAACCCGTCGGTCCCGAGCCCGAGCGCGGCGTGGATCGCAGAGGCGTTGGTCTTCTCGGCGTAGGCCGGGGAGGTCGTCGCGAACCAGATCGAGGCGGGCCGCCGACCGGCGAGCGCCGCCCGCGCGGCCTCGACCGCCAGCGTCGTCGAGTCCTCGTCGTAGGAGGCCACGACCCGGGTGCCCTTGCCCCGCCCGGCGCCCAGCGTGGCGGCCACGTCGGCCAGCGGGAGCCGGTGGGCGGGCAGGTACGCGGCGTACGCCACGATCCCCTGCGACATGCGGGTCCTCCGGTGGTGGGCGGCTGACGAGGGCACTGCCCGCGGACCTCTCGGTCACCCTGCTCGGACAGTGTGTCCAGACTACCGCTCCGCCTCACCCCTGCCAAGCGGACCCCCCAGCCCCACCGACGCCTTCACCAGCCCAACCCCCGCTTCACCAGCCCGGCCGGGCCGGTGAAGGTGGGCACGGCGGGTGAAGGCGCGCTCCCGGCCGGGGCGTTGACGCCGCCGCAATTTTGAATCTACGTTCAAAAGCGTGAGCTCCCCCGAGGACGTGGTCCGACGGCTCTACGACGCGCTCGCCGCGGGTGACACCGCGACGATCGGGGCTCTGCTGCACCCCGAGTTCGAGGGCGTTCTCGCGGACGGGATGCCCGTCGGAGCCGGGGAGCACGCGGGCGCGGACGCGATGTGGGCCGACGGCTGGAAGCAGATCGGCCGCGCGTTCGCCGCGGGGCCGAAGCCGGCGGAGTTCGCGCCGCTGACCGACGGACGGCTGCTCGTCACCGGCCGGTACACCGGCCACGGCCGGCGCGGGGGCGAGCCGCTCGACGCGGCGTTCACGCACCTGTTCAGCTTCCGCGACGGGCGGATCTTCCGCCTGGAGCAGGTCACCGACACCGCGCGGTGGCGGGACGCGGCATCACCGCTGCGGACGATGACGCTCGAGATCACCGACGGCGTCGCGACCGTCACGCTGAACCGGCCCGAGGTCGGGAACGCCTTCGACGTCGCGATGACCGACGACATCCTCGCGCTCTCCACCCGGCTGTCCCGCGAGAGCGACCTGCGGTGCGTGCTGCTGCGGTCGAAGGGGCCGTTCACCGTCGGGGGCAACCTCGACTTCCTCGGCCCCCAGGGGCAGGACGAGCGGGCGGCGACGCTGCACCGGATGATCGGCGACTACCACATGGCGCTCGAACGCCTCGCCTCCCTCGAGGCGCCCCTGGTCGCCGCGATCAGCGGCTCCGCCGGGGGCGGTGGACTCGGCCTGGTCTGCGCGGCCGACGTCGCCATCGCCGCCGACGACGCGGCCTTCGCCCTCGGGTACGCCGCGCTCGGCATGACGTCCGACGGCGGCAACAGCTGGTACCTCCCGCGCCTGATCGGGCTCCGGCGCACGCAGCAGCTCTACCTGCTCAACCACCGACTCAGTGCCGCCGAGGCGCTGGAGTGGGGCCTGCTCACGGCCGTCGTCCCCGCGGCCGAGGTCGACGCCGAGGCCGCGCGCATCGCTGCGAAGCTGGCCGCCGGCCCGACCCGCGCGTTCGCCGGGATGCGCCGGCTGCTGCGCGACAGCTTCGACACCTCCTTGCGGGACCAGCTCGCCGCCGAACTGCGCGAGGTGGACGAGATCGCCCGCACGTCCGACCTCGGCGAGGGCATGAGCGCCTTCGCCGCCCGCCGCCGCCCGGACTTCCGCGGCCGTTGATCGTCTGGAGAGCACCGTGGACAGCAGCCTGATCGTCGACAGCCCGGAGCGCGCGGCCCTGCGCGCCGCCGTCGGGAAGCTCGTCGGCAAGTACGGCCACGAGTACTTCGCCGACTGCGCGACGCGGCACGTCGAGCCGACGGAGCTGTGGAAGGAGCTCGGCGCGGCCGGGTTCCTCGGCGTCCATCTCTCCGCGGAGTACGGCGGCGGGGGCGGGACGATGAGCGACCTCGCGGTTGCGATCGAGGAGACCGCGACGCAGGGCTGCCCGCTGCTGATGAGCGTCATCTCGCCCGCGATCTGCGGCACGATCCTCGACAAGCACGGCAGCCACGAAATCAAGTCGCGCTGGCTCCCCGGGATCGCCGACGGTTCGCTGAAGATGGCGTTCGCGATCACCGAACCCGACGCGGGCTCGAACAGCCACGTCATCACGACGACGGCGCGGCCGGACGGCGACGGCTGGCGGATCAGCGGCACCAAGTACTGGACGTCCGCGATCGACGAGGCGGACGCCGTCCTCGTGGTGGTGCGTCAGCCCGAGCCGGACGCAAAGGGGAAGCACCCGCTCTCGCTCTTCGTCGTCCCCACGGACGCGCCGGGCCTGAGCTGGACGCCGATCCCGGCGGCGCTGTCGCAGCCCGAGCACCAGTTCACCGTGTTCTTCGACGACGTGGCGATCGGGCCGGAGGCGCTGATCGGCGTCGAGGGCCAGGGGCTGCGCCAGGTGTTCTCCGGCCTGAACCCGGAGCGCATCACCGCCGCCTGCATCAGCAACGGCATCGCGCGGTACGCGCTGAACAAGGCGGTCCGGTACGCGACGGAGCGTCAGGTCTGGAACGTGCCGATCGGCGCGCACCAGGGCGTCTCCCACCCGCTCGCCGAGTGCTACATCGGTACCCAGACGGCGCGGCTCGTGACCTACCGCGCCGCCGAGCTCTACGACCTGGGCCTGGAGGCCGGGGAGGCGTCGAACATCGCGAAGTTCGTCTCGGCCGACTCCTCGCTGCGGACGCTCGACCAGGCGATGCAGGTCCACGGCGGCAACGGGATGTCGCTGGAGTACGGGCTCGCCGACCTCTGGTTCGTCGCCCGCATGCTCAAGACCGCCCCGGTCAGCCGCGAGATGGTGCTCAACTTCGTCGCCCAGCACAGCCTGAAGCTCCCGGCGTCCTACTGATGTCGGCGCGCGCGCTCTCGAAGAGCGAAGCCACCCGCGAGCGCATCCTCGACGCCACCGCCGAGGTGCTCAACGCCAAGGGCTACGCCGGCACGCGCCTGTCCGACATCGCCGAGCTCGCGCGGGTCCAGCCGACCGCCGTCTACTACTACTTCAACTCGCGGGACGAGGTCATCGGCGAGGCGGTCCAGGAGGGCGTGCGCCGCGTGCTCGCCTCCGTCGAGCGGGAACTGACGGCGCTCCCGGCGGGCGCGACCCCGCTGGACCGCATCGAGACGGCGGTCGCCGGGCACCTGCAGGCCACGCTGCGTGACTCGAAGTACGGCGCGGTCGCGATCCGGCTGGCGTCGTCGCTGCCACCCGCCCTGCGTGAGGCCCAGCTCGTCGACGAGCGCCGGTACGGAACGCTCTGGCGGACTCTGATCGCCGACGCCGCCCGCGCCGGCCAGCTCAACCCCGCCCTCGACCCGGCGGCCGCCCGCATGTTCGTCCTCGGCGCCCTCAACTGGGCCGCCGAGTGGTTCAACCCGTCCCGTGGGTCCCTGGCCCGCACCATCTCGACCGCTCAGCTGATGATCCGTCAGGGTCTGAGCGCCCCCTCGGAGGAGACATGACGGACTACGACGTCCTCGTCATCGGAGCCGGTGCCGGCGGCCTGTTCGCCGCCGCCCGCCTGGCGCACGCCGGACGATCGGTCCTGGTGGTCGAGCGCCTCGACAAGGTCGGTGGCCGTGCGTCGACGACCGAGGTCGACGGCTTCCGGGTCAACGACGGCGCGATCGTCATCGAGGTCGGCGGCATCACGGAGGAGACCTGCCGGGAGGTGGGCGCGCGGTTCGACATCCGCGAGCCGTCCCCGCCGATCCTCTACCGCGTCGGCAAGAAGGACGTCGACGTCACCGGCGGCGGGTGGGGCCTGCTGCTGTCGAAGATGTCCCGGTCCGGCGCCAAGATCCTCGGCGGCATCGGCGCCGCCCGCTCGGACGACGGCCTGCCGGAGCACGAGCTCACGCTCGAGCAGTGGCTGAACAAGTACACGAAGAACGAATCGGTGCACGGGATCTTCCGGAACATGTGCGCCTCGATCTTCGCCGTGGGTTCGGACGAGCTCCCCGCCCGCGTGTTCCTCACCTACTTCACCCGCAAGAGCGCGTTCAAGCGCTTCGGCTTCCACCCCGAGGGCACGATCGGCCTCTGGCGCGCCCTGGCCGACGCCATCACTCAGCACGGCGGCGAGGTGCAACTCTCCACCGAGGTGGCGTCCCTTCAGATGGCGCCCGACTCCGCGACGGCGACGCTCGGCGACGGCAGCACAGTCACCGCGCGGGTCGTCCTCAGCAACGTCGGCCCGGCCAACACGGTCCGCCTCGTCGGTGAGGACGCCTTCGACGCCGACTACCTGATGGCCGTCAAACGCGCGGACCGCCCGAGCGCAATGGTCACCGTCAACTTCGCGAGCCAGGAGCGTCTGCTGAAGATGCCGGGCATGCTCGGCTTCGCCAGGTCGCGCCGCCTGGCGTACATGGCCAACTTCACCGACCTCTGCCCGGAGATGGCCCCGCCCGGCTGGAACCTCTACGTCGCGACGGCGGTCCCGCGCCCGGCCGTCGGCGACTTCGACAACGACGCCGAACTCGCCCTGCTGTACGAGGACATCCGCGAGCACATCCCGGACTTCGACACCCGGGCCCGCGTCCTGTCCGAGGTCATCACCCGCGACGCCTGGCCGCCGCAGCGCGCGGTCGCCGGCTTCGACCTGACGCCCGAGACGCCGCTGCCGAACCTCTGGAACCTCGGCGACGGCGTCAAGGAGTACGCCAACGGCGGCACGACCGCGTGCGCCGAGACCGCCAAGATCGTCGTCGAGCGCGTGCTGGAGAGGTTGGCGTCATGACCACCGTGGCCGAGGCACCCGTCACCGCGAGCACCTCGCCCCGCTCGCTGCGCCTGAGCAGCGCGACGACCGTCGCCTGCGTCTGGACCACGCTGATCAGCCTCGGCCTCACGGCAATCGCCTTCTTCGTCGTCACGGGGTACGTCCCGCCGCCGGCGGCGGACGCGACCGCCACCGAGATCGCGGCCTTCTACGCCGACCACACCGACCGTCTGCGCGCCGGCCTGTTGCTGCTGTTCATCTCGTGGGCGGGCTGGGGCACCCTCGTCGCCGCCCTCGCCACCCAGATGAGCCGCATCGAGGGCGGACGTCCGGTCCTGACGCTGATCGTGCTGCTCGGCGGCACCGCCGGCTGGATGTTCCTGCTGCTGCCGACGATCATCCTCGGCGTCGCCACCTACCGGCCCGAACGGTCGCCGGAGATCACGCAGACCCTCCACGACCTCGGCTGGATCGCGGCGTTCTTCCCGTTCCTGCCGTTCGCGATGATGGGCATCGCCCTCGCGATCGCGATCTTCCAGGACCCGAGCCCGAACCCCGTCTTCCCCCGCTGGGTCGCCTACGCCAACATCTGGGCGGAGCTCCTCTTCCTCCCCGCCGGCGCCCTGCTGTTCTTCAAGACCGGCGTCTTCGCCTACGACGGCCTGTTCGTGTTCTGGGTCCCGTTCCTGATCTTCGGGGCCTGGATCCTCGTCCTCGCCTACGCCGTCCGCCGCGCCGCCCTCGCGGAGTCCCGCCCCGCCTGACCCCGCCCTGTCAAAAAGGGTGACACCCCCTACTGCGGAGTAAGGGGTGTCACCCTTTTTTGACAGGCGGGGACGGGTGAGCGCGTCAGCCGGCGCCGATGCCCATGCCGCCGGAGACGCCGAGGGTCTCGCCGGTGATGTAGGCGGCCTCCTCGGAGCACAGGAACGCGACGGCGTCGGCGACCTCGCGGGGGTCGCCGAGGCGGCCGAGCGGGGTGAGGCGCTTCATCGCGGCGATCATCTCGTCGCCCTTGGGGTGGGCGCGGACCTGGTCGAGCAGCGGGGTGTCGATCGGGCCGGGAAGGATCGTGTTCGACGTGATCGCAAAACGCGCGTTCTCCAGCGCGATCGACTTCGAGAACACGATGACGCCGCCCTTGGTCGCGGCGTAGACGGCGTTGCCCTTCGAGCCGATGCGGCCGGCCTCGGAGGCGACGTTCACGATCCGGCCGTAGCGTCGCTCCTGCATGCCCCGCAGGACGGCATGGGTGCAGGCGAAGACGCCCTCGAGGTTCACCGACACCAGACGCCGCCAGTACTCCGGCGTCGCCTCGGTGAACCAGCAGTGCTCGTCGAACCCGGCGTTGTTGACGAGGATGTCGGCCCCGACCCCGGACAGCTTCTCCTCCACCGCGGCGAAGTCGGAGACGTCGAGCACGACGGGCGTCCCGCCGATCTCGGCCGCGACCTTCTCGGCGGGTTCGGCGTCCCGGTCGACGACGTGGACGGACGCCCCGCCGGCGGCCAGCGCGCGGCAGATCGCCTCGCCGATCCCGCGGCCTCCGCCGGTGACGATCGCGGTCCGGCCGGTGAAGTCGGGCATCAGCGACCCTCGAACGTCGGGGTCCGCTTCTCGATGACGGCGGCGAGCGCCTCGCGCGCGTCGGCGGTGCCGGACAGCGCGGACACCGTGCGGGACTCGTCGGGGAACGCCTCCTCGATGGAGCGGCCGACGCCGTCCCAGAGCAGGCGCTTCGCGCCGGCCATCGCCAGCGGGGCGCCGGCGGCGAGGGTCCGCGCCATCTCGAACGCGGACTCCAGGACGGCCTCGTCGTCGACCACGCGGTTGACGAGGCCGATCGCGAGGGCGTCGTCGGCGGTCAGCGTCGGGTTGAGCAGCACGATCTCCATCGCCTTGCGGAACCCGACGATCCGCTGCAGCGCGACGGTCGACCCGGCGTCCGGCGCCATGCCGGCGCGGGTCGCGCCCGACATGAACTTGGCCCTCCGGCCGGCCACGACGAGGTCGCCGGCGCACACCAGCCCGAGCCCACCGCCGCCGGCCGCGTAGCCCTGCACCGCCACGACGACGGGCTGCTGCAGGCGGACCAACGCCCCGGCCACCATGCCGAGCCAGGTGGTCGCCTCGCGGAGGTAGTCGGGTAGGCCCTCACCCTTGGACGCAAAGTCCTTCACGTCGCCGCCGGCGCAGAAGTGCCGACCCTCGCCGGAGAGCACCACGGCGCGCATCGACGAGTCGCCGTGACACACCATCACCGCGTCGAACAACGCCTTCAGGAAGTCGTTGCTCATCGCGTTCGACGCGTCGGGCCGGTTCAGCCGCAGGTGCCCCACCCCGTCCGGGTAGAGGTCGAGCAGGACGAGGCCGTCCCCGATCAGGGCCTTCGGTTCCGAGGTCACGCACTGTCCTTCCGGTTGCTGAAGGCGTCCACGGCCGCGGCGCCGGCGTCGCCCATGATGTGGTCGAGGACCGCTTCGAGCTCAAGGTCCAGCGCGTCGTCGAGCGGCAGCTCCAGACCGCCGCGGATGAGCCGCTTGGACTGCGCCCGGGCCGCGCGGGAGCCGCGCGTCAGGCGCTTGAGAAGCGCGGCCAGCGCGGCGTCCACGTCCTCGGCCACCTCGTACACCAGCCCCCACTCCTGGGCCTGACGAGCCGTCAGGGCGTCACCGGTCAGCACCAGCGCGGACGCCCGGGCACGGCCGACCAGCCGCGAGAGCAGCTGCGTCCCGCCGCCGCCCGGGATCTGCCCGAACCGGGAGTGGATGTCGGCGAACGTCGCGGACTCCGCGGCGAGGACGAGGTCGCACGAGCAGGCGAGCTCGAACCCGCCCGCGACCGCGTGACCCTCGACGACCGCGACGACCGGCACCTCGGCCCGGGCGATCGCGGCGCGGGCGTCGCGGAACGCGGTGAACATCGTCGCGAGGTCCGTCCGCCCCTTCGCCCGGAGCGCGTCGAGCTGCGCGACGTCGCCGCCCGCGCAGAAGGTCCCGCCCGCGCCGCGGACGACGATCACGTCGACGTCCGCCTCCAGCTCGCGCACGCCGGCCGCGAGGCCGTGGCTGAGCTCGACGGTGATCGCGTTCTTCGCCTCCGGCCGGTTCAGGGTGATGTGCCCGACCCGGCCGTCGGCGCGGACGAGGACCTCGTCGCTCACTTCACGTACCGGACGATCGGCTCGATCACCGCGGCCGGCTTCGAGCCACCCTTGATCTCGATGGTCGCGTTCATGACGGCCTGCGCGCCGCCGTCGAACGTCGTCACCTCACCGATCGCGAGCGCCATCCGGACCTCGGAGTTCACCGGGACCGGGGACGGGAAGCGCACCTTGTTGAAGCCGTAGTTCAGCGCCATCGTGATGTTGCGGACCTCGTAGACCTGCACCATCAGCGCCGGGTAGAGCGACAGCGTCAGCAGACCGTGGGCGATCGTGCTGCCGAAGGGGCTCTCGGCCGCCCGGGCGGGGTCGACGTGGATCCACTGGTGGTCACCGGTCGCCTCGGCGAAGGTGTCGATCCGCTTCTGGTCGACGAGGACCCAGTCGGAGGAACCGAGGTCGGTCCCGGCGGCGGCGACGAATTCGTCGAGGTTCTCGAACACCCGCATGGGAGGGCTCGCTTTCGTGAGTCAGAGGTTGAGCTTGTACGGAAGCCGCTTGGTGGCGCACATGAAGTTACCGACCAAGTACTCCGGCTCGCCCACCTCGAAGTTCGGCGCGCGGGTGAGGATCTCCTTCCACAGGTGCCGCAGCTGGGTCTTGGCCAGCATCGAGCCCATGCAGAAGTGCGGCCCGCCGCCACCGAAGCCGACGTGCGGGTTGGGGTCGCGCCGGACGTCGAAGACCCACGGGTCGGCGAAGACGGCCTCGTCCCGGTTGCCCGACTCGTAGAACATGCCGATCCAGTCCCCCTCGGAGATCTGGAGGCCGTTCAGCTCGCAGTCGCGGGTCGCGGTGCGCCGGAACGTCATGACCGGCGTCGCCCAGCGGACCATCTCCTCGACGGCGGTGGGCGCGTACGCGTCGAAGTCCTCGATCAGGAGCTTGCGCGCCTCGGGGAAGTCGGTGAGCGCCTTGGCGGTCTGCGAGGTCGTGTTGCGCGTGGTGTCGTTGCCGGCGACGGCGAGCAGGCAGAAGTAGCCGGCGATCTCGTCCTCGGTCAGCCTGCCGCCGTCGACCTCGGCCTGGACGAGGTTCGTCATCAGGTCGTCCTGCGGGTTCTCGCGCCGGTCGGCGATCAGCGTCGTCGCGACGCGCAGCAGCGAGAGCAGGGACTCCATGAGGAGTTCCTCGGGCGCGAGGTCGGCCCGGACCTCCTCGTCCGCCCAGGAGACCATTCCCTCGACGCCGCGGACGGTGTCGGCGTGGAACTCCTCCGGCACGCCCATCATGTCGAAGATCGTCTGCATCGGGAGCTTCATCGAGACCTGGCGGACCCAGTCACCCTCGGGGTGCTCCAGCAGGTCGTCCACGATCTTCACGGCGCGCGCGTGGATCTGCTCCTCGATGATCCGGACGCGGCGGGGCGTGAACGCCGACGAGACGAGCTTGCGCAGCTTGGTGTGCCGCGGAGCGTCCATCGCGAGGAAGGAGGAGACGGTCTCGAGAATCTCGGTCGGGACCTCCTCGAGGGTGATCCCGTTGCCCGAGCAGAAGTCCTCCGGCCGCGTGGAGACCTCCTTGATGAGGGCGTTGGACGTGACCGCCCAGAACCCCTCCTGCTGCTCGTCGGGCTCCATCATCGAGCCCTCCGCCGGCGGGTGCCAGCTCAGCGGGCGCTCCCGGCGCAGGAACGACAGCTCCTCGTCGCGGCCGCGGGGGTCCTTCGACCAGAACGCGAGCGGCGACAACGACACCGGGTCGTAGGCCGGCTTGGGGTGACCCATGGAACGTCCCTTCCGAGCGGGGGCGGCAGCGCAACTACAGAAAGTCTGGACACATTGTCCGAGATCGGGTCTACTGAGGTCAACCTCGCTGTTTCTGAAGCGAGTTTTCACTATTGAATCTTCGTTACAGAAATCTCTAGGCTGGACAGATGACGCCGGGAATCCAACGTGCGTGCCTCTGGAGCGGACCGATCTTCGTCGCGGTCTTCTTCGGCGGCATCCTCGCGGCCGGGTGGTTGCCGCCACCCGAGGCCAACATGTCCGCCGACGAGGTCGCGGACATGTACCGCTCGAACACCGACGGCATCCGCACCGGTGCGGTCCTCATCGGCATGTCGAGTTTCTTCCAGGGCATCTGGGCCGCGCTGATGAGCCGTCAGCTGCGCCGCATCGAGGGCGATCGGCCCCTGTTCACCTACACGCAGCTCGCCGCCGGCGGCATCGGGATCATCGTGGTGATCATCCCCGCGTTCGTCTTCGCCACCGCCGCGTACACCCCCGAGCGTGACCCCGAGATCACCGCCGCGCTGCACAATCTCGCCTTCCTCTGCCTCGTCGGCGTCGGGTGGCCCGCGATCCTGCAGTGCGTGTCCGTGGGCATGGCGGTGCTCGGTGACCGCCGCGAGAACCCCGTGTTCCCCCGATGGTTCGGCTACGCGAACCTCTGGATCGCGTTCGCGTTCCTGCCCGGGCCGTTCATCGTCTACTTCCACACCGGTGCCTTCGCCTGGAACGGCTTCGCCACCTTCTGGATCCCTGCCAACGTCTTCGGCGCCTTCTTCGCGATGTGGTTCGTCGTGCTGCGGCGCGCGATCGAGAGCGAAGCCGCGGAGGACGCGATGGCTGAACTCTCCGACGTCGAACTTCAGGTGCAGCGCGGATGACTCTCACGCAGAACCCCCGCGACGTCCGGTCCGACCGGCCCGCGGCCATCCCCGGCGAACCCGGGCTGTGGCTGTTTCTGTTCGCCGACATGCTGCTCTTCGCTGCGCTGTTCGGCATCGTCGTGCACCTCCGCGACGACCAGCCCGCGATGTTCGCCGAGTCCCAGGCCTCGCTGAGCCAGACCCTCGGCCTGGTCAACACGCTGCTGCTGCTCACCGGTTCGCTGTTCGTGGCGATGGCGGTGCACGGCTCCCGGACCGGTGCGGGCCGCCCCGACAAGCTGTTGCTCGGCGCGATCGGCTGCGGTGCCGCGTTCCTCGGGGTCAAGGCGATCGAGTGGGGCTCGAGCATCGCCGACGGCCACACCGCCTCGACGAACGACTTCTTCCAGGCCTACTTCATGCTCACCGGCATCCACCTCGCCCACGTGACCATCGGCATCGGCGTGCTGATCGCGATGTGGCGTGAGGTCGGCCGACCTCAGACGCGCCGCACCGTGCTCGAGGGCGGTGGCTGCTACTGGCACCTGGTCGACCTGCTCTGGGTCGTCCTGTTCCCCCTCGTCTACCTCATGCCGGCGGGCTGATCCATGGCGTCGATCAACACCAACTCCCACACCGTCACGTTCCTGCGGACGCCGACGGGCATCACGTGGGTCGCCCTCATCGCGGTCACGCTCGTCTCGTGGTGGATCGGTACCGACCACGGACTCGACGACCCGACGGCGGCGGCCGCGCTCGTGCTCGGCATGGGGATCGTGAAGATCTACCTGATCGGCATGGAGTTCATGGAACTCCGGCACGCGGACCCGCGCCTGCGCACGGCCTTCACCGGCTACTGCGCGTTGCTCGCGGTCGGGCTGATCGGGATGCTCGTCATCCTCTGACGGGTCCGCCGTTCGGGCCGCGGATGCCGAACACCACGAGGTCGGTCATCTCACGCGCGATCGTCTCCTCGGACGGCGGACGCGTGACGCCGCTGAAGAACCAGTCGTCGAGCACGGCCATCGACAGGACCATGCCGAACGTCGCGCGGACGGCCACGGTCGGGTTCGCGCCGAGCCCCCGGCCCGCCATCTCCCGACGGGTGAAGCGCTCCAGTCGCTCCAGCGGCCTGGCGAACGCGTCGGACAGCAGGTCGCCGTCCGGGTCGTTCTCGGCGTCGAAGGAGTTCGCCCCGATCAGCGCCACGATCAGCTCGCGATGCTCGTGCATCATGTCGTGCAGAGCGTGGATCCACGCTCCGGTGAGGTCCTCGGTCGACATGCTGTTGGCGATGTAGGTCGCTTCCCAGGAGTCCACGAAGTCGTCGATCAGGGCCCGAAAGGGCTCCACCACCGCCGCCCGGAACAGCCCGACCTTGTTCCCGAAGTGGCGGAAGATCAGGGCCTCGTTGACGCCGGCGTCAGCCGCGATCTCTCGCGTGCTGGCGCCGGCGTAACCACGAGCGGCGAACAGACGGCGGGCACTGTCGAGCAGGAGCCCACGGACGACCGCGGAGGGACGGCGCACCGGGCGCCGGGCCAGCACCTCGCGCTCTGATCCGGGCACCCGGGCCTCCGTCGTCATGTTCCGTCGTTCACTTCATTGTGCGTCAGATTGTCTCAGATCGGTGTATCAGGAATGTTGCTCAGAATCCCTTGGGCAGACCCTTGAAGCACTCGAACTTCGAGCCCTTCGGCGCCGTGTAGCCCTCGGTCGTGAGGTTCAGCAGCGCGTAGCAGTCGTTCTGGTCCGGCGGTGCCTGCTTGTTGAAGGTGACGCCCGGGGCGAGGCCGTCGAGCTTCTCGTTCTTGATCATCCAGAGGCCTTCGAGCAGCAGGTCGCGGGTGATCGGGCCGCTACGGGCCTTCTCGAAGACGTTGGCGATCGCCTTCTCGAACAACTTGCCCGAGGCCCACTGACCGATGGTGTTCTGGTCGATCGACGAACCCGGCGCGAACCGGTCGTAGGCCGCGCGGAACGCCTTCACACCCGGGTTGTCGTTCGCCTGGTACGGCGCGTTGCCCGTCCCGAGGTAGACGCCGAGCTTACGGAAGTTCGGGTCGAGCGCGGCCTCGGCCGAGACCGACAGGGCCGACGTTGCCGACGGCGGCGCGTACCCGAGGGACAGACACGACCGCGCGAACCGAGCATCGCCCGAGCCTTCGAGGGCGACGAACACGGCCTCGGCACCGGCCGCCTTGAGCGCCTGGCACTCGGCGGTGTAGTCCGGCGAGGTGATCGAGGAGACCTTGCGGAGCACGACCTGCAGGCCCGAGGCCTTGGCCATCGCCTCGAAGTTCTCGTTGATCGCGCCGCAGATCGCGGCCTCGACGCAGTAGATCAGGCCGACCTTCTTGGTGCCCGCCTTGAGCGCGGCCTCCTTCGTCGCACCCGCATAGGCGGCCAGCGGACTGCCGCCCTGCGGGAAGAACCACGGGCTGGAGAACCACGGGGGTTCGATCATGTCGCCACCGACGAAGGGCACCTTGTTCTGCTCGGCGAATCGCTTCGCCGCGGCGAACGTGGTCGGGATGCCGGCGCCGACGATCGCGATCGCCTTCTTGTTGTTCACCATGTCGTTCAGGTTCGACGTCACGCGCGCCGGGTCGGCGGCGTCGTCCATCTGGTACAGCTGCACCGGATGGCACTGCACACCGCCGGCGGCGTTGACCGCCCGCGCCCACAGCGCGAGGCCGGCGCGCATGTTGAACGTCGAGGCCCCGATGATCCCCGACGACGGCGACGTCTGACCGATGATCACCGGCGCGAGCGTCTGCTTGCACGGGGCGTTCGGCCCGCTCACGTCGGCCGCGCCGGCGGCCGCGCTCTTGGTGCCCGATTTCGTCTTCGCACCGGTCGCCGCAGCGGGACCGGCGGCGGCCGCGGCCCCCGTCGTCCCGGTGGTCGCGGCGCCGGTGGTGGC